>CALLAV010000313.1 GCA_938001995.1 uncultured Amylibacter sp.
GACCTTCCTGAAAAACCATTGGCAGTTGCTGATCCTCATCGCGCTGATCTTCACCTTCTGGCGCAGCATGCCCTTGCAACCGCTTCGCGTCTTGATTGTTTTCCTGCATGAATTTTCCCACGCCGCCGTCCTGATCGCCACTGGCGGCGAAGTCGTCTCCTTCACCATCAACGCAAATGAGGGCGGTCAGGTTACGGGGCGCGGTGGCTCGCGTTTTCTCACCCTCACCGCAGGCTATCTCGGTTCGCTCCTTATCGGCGCCGCCTTCTTGCTGGTCGCTGTGCGCAGCACTTGGGACCGGATCGCGCTTGGCGTATTCGGTGCCGTCCTATTCGCCGTTGCCGCCCTTTTCATCCGCGACCTCTACGCCATTACCTTCACCGTGATCGCAGGCACTGCGATGCTCGCCACCGCCCGTTTTCTCCCCGATCAAGTCAGCGATATGATCCTGCGCATCATCGGTCTGTCGAGCATGATCTACGTTCCCTTCGACATCTTCTCTGATACCATCGCCCGCTCGAACTTACGCTCCGACGCCCGCATGTTGGCCGAAGAATTCGGCGGCGCCACCATGCTCTGGGGTGGCCTCTGGCTCCTGATCAGCCTCGCAATCATCGCCTATTCGTTGCGCCACGGCCTCGGCGAAACCAGCAACATTGCACTTAAAAGGGCCACCTCCGAAAAGACGACCCTCTAACACTTCTTTGTTCTTAAAATACTCGAAAAACTACTCCGCAGCGACACGACCAGGGTTGTTCGGATGCGTCGTCCAATCCGCAAATTCCTCTTCCACGACCTTGCCTGTACGCTCATCCATTTGCCCCGGTTCAATCCGCTCCATCGTGATGCAATTCTCCACAGGACAGACATTCACACACAGGTTGCACGCCACACATTCATCATCAATCACCTCAAACGTGCGATCCGCTGACATTGTAATCGCCTGATGTGACGTATCCTCACAAGCCGCAAAACACCGCCCACATTTGATACAATCATCCTGCGAAATCCGCGCCTTAGACACGTAATTCAGGTTCAAGTTTTGCCAGTCGGAACAGTTCGGAATGGCCCTCCCCACGACACTCGCGACACTTTCGTGCCCCTTCTCATCCATCCATTGCCCAAGGCCGGAAATCATCTCTTGCACCACCTTAAAGCCATAGGTCATGGCCGCCGTACAAACCTGCACATTCCCCACGCCGAGTGCTAAGAACTCCGCCGCATCGCGCCAAGTGGTCACGCCACCGATCCCCGAAATCGGCAGGTTCGCCGTCACAGGATTGCGCGCAATCTCGGCGACCATGTTCAGCGCAATTGGCTTCACCGCAGGCCCGCAATACCCGCCGTGCGCACCTTTCGTGTCAATCATCGGTTCAGGCGCAAACAGGTCGAGGTTTACACTGGTGATCGAGTTAATTGTATTGATCAAACTCACCGCATCCGCCCCGCCTGCGTGCGCAGCCTCGGCAGGTTTACGAATGTCGGAAATATTCGGCGTCAGCTTCACAATAACAGGCATCCGCGTGTTCTGCTTGCACCACCGCGTCACCATTTCAATGTACTCTGGCACCTGCCCTACGGCCGATCCCATGCCCCGCTCCGACATGCCGTGCGGACAGCCAAAGTTCAGCTCCACCCCATCGGCCCCTGTCTCTTCGACAACAGGAAGGATCGCCTTCCATGCGTCTTCGACACAAGGGACCATCAGGGAGACAACGACCGCGCGGTCGGGATAGTCCCGCTTCACGGCCTTAATTTCACGCAGGTTCTGTTGCAGCGGACGATCGGTAATCAGCTCAATATTATTCAGCCCTAATAACCGCCGATCCGCCCCGAAAATCGCGCCGTACCGTGGCCCGTTCACGTTCACCACCGGCGGGCCTTCTTCGCCAAGCGTTTTCCAAACAACGCCGCCCCAACCCGCTTCAAACGCGCGGCGCACATTGTATTCTTTGTCCGTTGGTGGCGCGCTTGCCAGCCAGAACGGGTTAGGCGACTTAATTCCTACAAATTCACTTCGTAAATCAGCCATGTTGCGGCCTCCCTATGTTTCTATCCGCCTGCGCGAAAAATCATTTCCATTGGCTTTAACAAGCCATCTTTGAACATCTCGCTCATATTCTTAAGGCGGAGCGGCGTTTCAGGCCCGATCAGCAAATGCAATCCGATGGGTGGCGGTCCGCCATTTTTCTTCATGGCAGCAAACACCTTGTCAAAGAACTCAATTGCAAAATCCGTGCGATCCCGCGTTGCGACTTGCACCATTCCAGCCGCGGTTGCGCCAGCAAGGTAATCGGCCTCGGATCCAACAAAGCTTTGCTCTGCCTTTGCGGCCCACGGAACGGGGAAATTCAAATCGGCATCCCCTGCCTTTACAATGTCAAACACAGCGAAGGTTCCGCTCGGTTTCAAAACCCGTGCCGCCTCGGAAAACAACGTGTGTTTATCCGCAATGTTCATGCCAACATGAAACATCGTTGCCACATCAAATTCGCTGGAATTGACTGGCAAGTCTAACGCAGACCCTTCTTGGAACACCGTTCGATCAGACAGTCCAACCATGTCTGACATTTGCGTCGCAACATCCACATAACTTGGTGTTAGATCGACACCCGTAACATGCGCACCTGTGTTTCCTGCGATGTGCCGTGCCGCGCCACCAATACCACACCCGATATCCAAAACACGCTGTGACGCATCAATATTGCATTGCCCTAACAACGCGTCAGTTGATGCCACGCCGCCCGTGTGAAACTCGTCCACGCCTTTGATATCACTTGCTTTGACCGCATCGGGATCAATGCCCATTGCGCGCAAACCATCCACGATTTTGGATACCAAACCCTCAACGCGGTAGTGCCTTGCAATCTCGTTTTCTTGCGCGTCCATCAGGTGCTCAATCTTGCATGAATATCCATGGCTGCGTCACGGCCCTCTGCCACTGCCGTCACCGTCAGATCATCACCACCCAGCGCACAATCACCACCAGCCCAGACACCGTCCATGGACGTTCTACCATCAACCGAAACCACGATCTTGCCGCGCTCCAACTCCAGCCCAGCATCCGTCATCAACGTCTGCCCGATTGCCTTGAACACCTGATCCGCTTCGATCACGAATGTTTCACCTGTCGGCTTCAACTCCCCTCCAGAACTGTCCGTGCGTTCAAACTCTACACCCGTCGCTGATCCGTTCCCAAGCACCTTCACTGGCTGCGCATTAAATACAATCCGTACACCTTTGCTGGTCGCGAGGTCTTGCTCGAACTCCGAAGCCCCCATCGC
>CALLAV010000314.1 GCA_938001995.1 uncultured Amylibacter sp.
CGGACCTGACCGCATCGACATTGACCCCTCAATCGTGCGTGGTCTCGGGTATTACACTGGCCCCGTCTATGAGGCGGAACTCACCTTCGAAATCCTCGACGACAAGGGGCGCAAGCGGCAGTTTGGGTCTGTGGCTGGTGGTGGTCGTTACGATGATCTTGTGAAACGGTTTACAGGGCAGGAAGTGCCTGCGACGGGTGTCTCGATTGGTGTGGATCGCTTGCTCGCGGCGCTGCGCGAAAAGGGGCGGTTGGAGAGCAAGGCCAAGGGGCCTGTGGTTGTGACCGTCATGGATCGCGAGCGTATAGGTGATTATCAGGCGATGGTGTCTGAGTTGCGAGAGGCCGGTGTTCGCGCCGAAGTTTACCTCGGAAATCCCAAGAATTTCGGCAATCAGTTGAAGTATGCGGACAAACGCGAGAGCCCTGTTGCGGTGATCGAAGGCGGCGACGAGAAGGAAAAAGGCTTGGTGCAGATTAAGGATCTGGCCCTTGGCGCGCGGCTTGCGTCCGAGATTGAAACGTCTGAGGAATGGAAAGCCCAACCCGCGCAAAAGGAAATCGCGCGGGGGGATTTGGTGGCTGAGGTCAAGGCGATGATTGCGCGGGCTGAGGGCTGATGAAAAACGACCGCCGTGCGCGTATCAAGGAAGAAGCTGATCGGCTGGCCAACAGCTTTGTTTTGGCGGGTGCGTTGCCTGTGGAAACGGACAGCCTGTTGCCTGCGGATGTGTTGCTGGACCTGTACGGTGAGGACATTCGTGCGCGCGCCTTTGTGACCCATGATCCGATGCTGGGCGAGCAGATGTTGCGACCTGATTTCACGGTCCCGATTGTTCAACGACACATGGCCGAGGGCGCGGAACCTGCGCGGTATACCTACAACGGTAGCGTGTGGCGCAAGCAGATGGGTGGGCGCAGCACCGAGTTTACGCAGGTGGGGTACGAGCTGTTTGATCGCACCGATCCAGCGGCGGCGGATGCGGAGGTGTTTTCACTGTTTGCAGGGATGCTCGCGCCTTATGGGCTGAAAGTGTCGACCGGCGATATGAGCGTTTTGCTGGCCGCTGTGGATGGGTTGAACACCACGGACCGACGCCGTGCGGCGTTGCGCCGTCACGTGTGGCGGCCCACGCGGTTTGTGAAACTATTGGAACGGTATGGCGGTGTCAGTGCTGTGCCAGAGGCGCGGGCGAAATTGCTGGCTGAAGTCGCTGCCGTTGGAGCAGAAGGCGTGGTTGCCGTCGCGAGTGCGCAGCAAGGCTTGCGATCCGAGGCAGAGGTTCTTGCGCGGATTACAGCGTTGCAGGAAGACGCGGCGGCTGACCCGATTTCGCGCGAAGAAGTGGCCATGGTTGAGGCGGTTTTGGCGCTGAGGGGCCGTTCGTCCGAGGTGCTGGCCCAACTGCGTGATATGGCCGTTAGCTTCCCTTGTTTGAAAGCACCTGCCGATGCGATGGAAGACCGATTGCAGGCGCTCGCGGCGCGTCGCGTAAGCGCGGATGACCTGCCGTTTGCCGTTTCTTTCGGGCGCACAAATATGGAATATTACGACGGGTTTGTATTTGGTTTTACCGCTGAAAACCGCCCCAATCTTCCTGTAGTAGCGAGTGGTGGGCGCTATGATGCGCTGACCCAGGTGCTCGGCCAAGGGCGATCCATTGCAGCCGTTGGTGGCGTGATCCGCCCCGAAGTGCTGGTGTCTGTTCAAGAGGGGGCG
This sequence comes from uncultured Amylibacter sp., assembly GCA_938001995.1. Classification (GTDB taxonomy): domain Bacteria; phylum Pseudomonadota; class Alphaproteobacteria; order Rhodobacterales; family Rhodobacteraceae; genus Amylibacter. The sequence continues at coordinate 1,720 of CALLAV010000314.1, forward strand.
GTCTGATGTTGAAGCTGGGTATCCCGTCCAAAGGTCGCTTGCAGGACAAGACGATTGAATGGTTTGCTGACAAAGACATTTCTATCAAACGCACGGGATCGGACCGCGAATATGCGGGGCTGGTTGAAGGCATGGATGATGTGGAATTGGTGCTGCTGTCGGCGGGGGAAATCCCAAAGGAGCTCGCGGCGGGGCGTATTCATCTGGGCGTCACTGGCACGGATTTGGTGCGTGAGAAGATGGGTGATTGGCAGGCGATTGTCGATGAAGTGGAGCCGCTGGGGTTTGGGGAGGCGGATTTGATTATTGCCGTCCCTGATGCTTGGGTTGATGTGACCACGGTGGATGATTTGGATGCGGTGGCGGCACAGTTTCGCGCGGATCACGGATTTCGCCTGCGCATTGCCACGAAATACCACGGCCTTGTGCGCCAGTTTCTCAGCGAACAAGGTGTTGCGGATTATCAGCTGATCGACAGCCAAGGCGCGACGGAGGGGACGGTGAAAAACCTGACGGCTGAGGCGATTGCCGATATCACGTCAACAGGTGATACGTTGCGGGCCAATGGGCTGCGGATACTGACCGATGGTTTGATTTTGCAATCACAGGCAACCGTTTATGCCAGCAAGCGGGCAGAGTGGGATGCGGCGGCCGAAGCAGGGTTTGCGGCTTTGGCCGAAAAAACAGGATGGTCTCGGACGCGCGTTGCGCGGGCTGAATTGGATATTTAGATCAAGAAAAAGGCTCAAGAAGGTTTACCAAACCTTAAGAGCTTTTTTGTTTTTCAAATATCCAAAGCGCGGTGGCGCAACACAATCATCCGCTTGTAAACAAGGCGTTATCGCAAGCCGATGTCTGCGAGTGCAAGCGCCAGATCTTTTGGCAGGGCATCATCTGC
>CALLAV010000315.1 GCA_938001995.1 uncultured Amylibacter sp.
CAAATCGCGTTTTGTGATAGCTGCGTTCACGGGGTGTGATTGACGCCAAGCACGCGCCACGCGCTGCCCATGTGTTCGATTTGCGTTACGGACAGATTATCGATTTTGAACGCAAGCGCGGATTTTGCTGGCATGTTTGAAGCCCGTTGAACTTGGGTCAATATAGCGCCAAAATGGGCGACGATGATGATGTTTTTGTCGGTGTGTGTTTCAACCAAGCGGTCAATACCACGGTTCACACGGGCGGCAGCAGTGTCCCAGCTTTCGCCATTTGGCGGGGCGTGTGGACCGGGATCAGACCAATAATTCATCGACAGTTCCGGGTCGGTCTTGGCCACGTCGGCGAAGGTGCGATCTTCCCAGTCACCGAAATGTAATTCGCGCAGGTCTGGGTCGTGTGGCAGGCGTGTGCGGGTGTCTTGGATCGCATCGGCGGTGGCGACGCAACGGATCAGTGGAGAGGAAATGATCACTGCGTCTTGGGGCAGATGCGCGTCCAAGCGGGCAATTTGATCTGTGTCGGACAAATCCGCTGGCGCATCCGTCCATCCGATCAGGCCGTCGCGGTGCGTGGGGCCGTGACGGACCATCCACAGGCGGGTCATGATGACCCCTCGGGCAATGCGCCCTTTAGGACTTGGGGTAATCCTGCGATCACCATAACGGCCAAATCTGCCTCCGCCGCCATTTGTGCGTTCAGTCGACCTTGCAAGCGTTGGAACCTGCGTCCTAATGACGTTTCTGGGATCACGCTGTGACCAACCTCGTTTGAAACGGCGATAACAGGGGTATTTCGGGTTTGGATTGCAGAAAAAAGTGCCTGTGCCGCCTTGTCGCAGTCATGATCGGCCAACATCAAGTTTGTGAGCCATAATGTAAGGCAATCGATAAGGACAATGTTGTCTTTTGGCTGCGCTTCTAGGGCCTCTGGAAGGTCAATTGGAACCTCGGTTGTAGCCCAATTTTGTCCTCTATCCTGTTGATGTAATTTAATTTTCTCACGCATGTCATCATCGAATGCTTGGGCCGTCGCCAAATAACTTCGAGGCAGTCCCGTTTGGATCACCAGTTTTTCAGCAAAACTGGATTTTCCAGACGCAGCACCGCCAAGGATAAGAGATAGTTTCGGATGTTGCACGATTTATGCACCCCAATGTGAACCAAATTGCCTGCTCATCCGTAGTATATTGTGAACAGAGCTTAAAGAAGTCTCTGCATTTTTAGATTGGGAGTTGACCTATGCCACTTGACGACATTCCTTCTCATGACTTTCGCCGCACTGCGATGTCTGCCGAATTGCTGGACGCAGAAACGGAAACAATGCTTGCAAAAGCATGGCGCGATGACCGCGACGAGAAAGCGCTTCACCGCCTGATTAACGCTTACATGCGGTTGGCGATTTCCATGGCGTCCAAATTTAAACGCTATGGTGCGAACACAAACGATCTGATCCAAGAAGCAGGCGTCGGCCTGATGAAGGCGGCTGAAAAGTTTGACCCAGATCGTGGTGTTCGATTTTCGACTTACGCGCAGTGGTGGATCAAAGCAGCGATCCAAGACTACGTGATGCGCAACTGGTCTATGGTCCGCACGGGGTCCACCAGCAGCCAAAAGGCGTTGTTCTTTAACCTCAAGCGGGTTCAGGCCACGCTGGAACGCGAAGCGACCGCGCAGGGCGAAGAGTTGGACGGGCATCAGCTGTCCGAAATGATTGCGCAAGAAATCGGCGTGCCTTTGCGGGACGTGGAAATGATGCGCGGGCGTTTGTCGGGTTCCGATTTTTCGCTGAACGCACAGCAATCTGCCGAAGACGAAGGTCGTGAATGGCAGGATGCTTTGGCTGATGACAGCCCGCAGGCTGCCGAAGTTGTGGAACGCAACCATGACCTTGGCCAACTGCGCAACTGGCTGAACGAGGCCATGGAAGGGCTGAGCGATCGCGAGCGGTATATTCTGTCCCAACGTTTGTTGATTGAAGACACGCGCACGCTTGGATCTATTGGCGAAGAGCTGGGCTTGTCCAAAGAACGTATCCGTCAGGTAGAGGCTGCGGCACTTGGCAAGTTGAAAAAGTTGCTTGAGAAGAACACGGGCAAATCAGCAGAGATCATGTCTGCTTTGCAATAGACCTTTCAGGTATTTAGCGAACATTGAAAAAGGGCGGCGCGCATTTTTGTGAGCCGCCCTTTGCTTTGGGGGCTGAAGGTGATTAAGTCTGTCGCGTGAAGTGGAGAATACGATGCTGAACGGACGCAGAGTTTTGTTGATTATTGGTGGTGGGATTGCGGCGTATAAAAGCCTCGATCTGATCCGCCGTTTGCAGGATCGAGGGGCCAAGGTTGTGCCCGTTATGACCCGCGCAGCGGAGGAGTTTGTGACGCCATTGTCGGTGGCGGCGCTGTCTGGTTCCAAAGTCTATCGCGAGCTTTTCGATCTGACGGATGAGGCAGAGATGGGCCACATTCAACTGTCCCGCGCGGCCGATCTGGTTGTTGTCGCCCCCGCAACGGCAGATTTGATGGCAAAGATGAGCCACGGGGTTGCAGGTGACCTAGCAAGCACCTTGTTAATGGCGACGGATAAACGCGTGTTGATTGCGCCAGCGATGAATGTGCGCATGTGGGAACATGCGGCAACCCAGCGCAATTTGGAAACGCTGACGGGCGATGGTGTTTTGGTTGTGGGGCCTGACAGTGGCAACATGGCGTGCGGAGAATACGGACCAGGACGAATGGCCGAAGTGCCCGAGATTGTCGCTGCTGCAGAAGATGCGCTGCTGAACGGGCCGCTTAAAGGCAAACATGTGCTGGTAACAAGCGGACCGACACATGAACCGATTGATCCTGTGCGCTATATCGCGAACCGTTCGAGCGGCGCACAGGGGGCCGCGATTGCACAGGCGCTGGTCGGTTTGGGTGCGCGAGTGACATTTGTGTCTGGCCCCGCGTCTGCGCCTATGCCTGAAGGTGTGGATTTGGTGCGCGTAGAAACGGCCGCCGAGATGCTATTGGCGGTGGAGCGCGGTTTGCCTGCTGATGCAGCTGTTTTCGCGGCCGCAGTGGCAGATTGGCGCGTTGAAGGCGCGTCAAACAGTAAGATTAAGAAGACAGCGAAAGGCGGTTTGCCGACGCTTGAATTTGCGGAAAATCCAGACATTTTGGCGACTGTGTCGCAGATGAAGGCAGGACGGCCCGAATTGGTGGTCGGCTTTGCTGCCGAGACAGATCACGTGATCGACCACGCAACAGCCAAGCGACTGCGCAAAGGCTGTGATTGGATCGTTGCCAATGATGTCTCGCCTGAGACGGGGATTATGGGTGGATCTGAAAATGACGTGACGTTGATCCACAAAGACGGATCCGAGGATTGGCCGCGCATGGGCAAACAGGCGGTTGCGGATCGGCTTGCGGCCAAGATTGCAGAGGTGATCGGTGGCTGATCTGGCGGTGAAGGTGATGTATGTGGCAGGCGCGGATACGGAAATTCCGCTGCCAAGTTACGAAACAGAAGGCGCAGCGGGTATGGACCTGCGGGCGAACTTTGCAGACCGCGGGGCGATGGTTATCACACCAAACACGCGCGCTTTGATCCCTACGGGACTGTCGATGGAAATCCCCAAAGGGTTCGAAGCGCAAGTGCGGCCTCGATCTGGCTTGGCTTTAAAGCACGGCATTACCTTGGTGAATGCGCCAGGTACAATCGACAGTGATTATCGTGGACCCCTTGGGGTGATTATGATCAATCACGGTGACGAAGATTTCAAGATTGCCCATGGGGATCGCATTGCTCAGATCGTCTTTGCCCCCGTGATGCAAGTCGGATGGGATTTGAACCACCCGCTGTCCGAAACAGAACGTGGTGAAGGGGGCTTCGGCTCCACAGGGCACGGCTGATGTTTCTGACAGTTGTTTTGATTGCGGGTGCTGCTTTTGCGGTGCGCAAGATGGGTGGATCCCATGTGGCGCAAGGGGCGATTGTTGCCTTGGGATTGTTGTTTGTGATCATGGTGCAACTGACTCTGCCTGCTGGTAATCCGTTGCGGGATGCGACGGGCGGATCCATCGTCAACTGGGTGATTTTGATCGGAATCGGTATGATCGTTTGGGCCTATTTCTCGATCATAGGCTATCTTAAGACGCGCACGGGTGGCGTGGTCGATCACGTTGAAAAGACGGACAAAATGTCGGAGGCAGAGCTGGAACGCTATGCCCGTCATATCGTATTACGAGAAGTTGGAGGTCAGGGACAAAACAAACTGCGCAAAGCCCGTGTTCTAGTGGTTGGTGCAGGTGGTCTGGGTTCGCCTGTTTTACAATATCTGGCGGCGGCTGGCGTTGGGACAATCGGAGTGATTGATGACGACGAAGTTGCGGTGTCGAACTTGCAACGGCAGGTTTTGTTTGATGAAAATGACGTAGGAACCGCCAAAGTTTTTGCGGCGCAAACCAAGTTGAAAGCGTTGAACCCTTTTGTTGAAGTGCTGCCGTACAATCGCAAATTCACAGCAGAAATCGGCACAGATTTGGCGGCTGATTTCGATTTGGTCTTGGATGGGACAGACACATTTACTACCCGTGCTGTGGTCAACAAAGCCTGCGTTGCGGCGGGTAGACCGTTGATTTCTGGTGCTATTGGCCAGTGGGAAGGGCAGGTGACTGTGTTTGACCCTGCAAAGGGCGATCCGTGTTATGCCTGCCTGTTTCCGAACGAGCCTGCGGATGGGTTGGCACCCAGCTGTGCCGAGGCTGGCGTGGTTGGGGCGTTGCCCGGGATCATCGGCAGCATGATGGCGTCCGAGGCGATCAAGGAAATCGTCGGCGCAGGGCAATCCTTGCGGGGTGAAATGCTGATCTTCGATGCGCTTTACGGCGAAAGCCGCAAGATTAAGATTGAGCGGCGCAACGATTGCGATGTGTGTGGGAGTGTCTGATGGGACAAGCAACGACGGCAGAATGTGAAGCGGCTTTGGCGGATATTTTGGCCGCACCAAAGGAAGCCACAATTGAGGTTTTGTGTCACCGCGCGGACTACGGGGAGCGGGATTTTCGCGATAGTTTGAACCTAACTGTCGCCGCAGGGATCGAGGACGAACGTTGGACCAAGAAACCCTGGCTCAAGCTCGCGGATGGGTCACCCGATCCGCGCATTCAGGTGTCGATCCTTCAAAGGCGCGTGCTGGATTTGTGCTGGCGGGACCGCGAAAATGTAGTGTTTCCAGGCGACACGATGATTGTGGATATGGACCTGAGCCATGCGAACCTGCCCGTAGGAACACGGTTACAGGCGGGCACGGCGGTGCTGGAGGTATCGGACAAATTCAATGATGCCTGCGCGAAATGGAAGGTACGGCATGGGCGTGAAAGTTATGACTGGATCAATCGGACAGAGCATCAAACACACCGTCTGCGCGGGGTCTTGTGTAAGATTGTGCAGGATGGAACGGTGCATTTGGGTGATGTTTTACGAAAGGTGTGAGCATGACGGAAAGCTCTGAAATAAAAGGGTTTCGCAATCTATCGCCAGATGCGCGGCGCGAAACAGTCGTGGCTAAAACAGGTCTGACGCAAGAAGACGGTGCGGTGCTGTCTGGGCGCGACATCCTGCCGATGGAATTGGCCAATGGAATGATCGAAAACGTCATTGGAAAGTTCGAAATCCCAATGGGCGTGGCAACAAACTTTCGCGTGAACGGCAAAGATTACCTTGTTCCGATGGCGGTGGAAGAGCCTTCTGTGGTGGCCGCGGCGAGCTACATGGCAAAGCTGGCGCGGGTGGCTGGTGGTTTTACGGCGGACGCAGATGATCCAATCATGCGCGCGCAGATTCAGGTGCTGCACGTAGCAGATGTGGAGGCGGCGAAAGACGCAATTCTTGCGGACAAAGCAGCGCTGATAGAGTTGGCGAATTCCAAAGATGCGGTGCTGATTTCGCTCGGTGGTGGGTGCAAGGACATTGAGGTTCATACCTTTGCAGATAGCCCTGTGGGGCCGATGGTGGTGGCGCATTTGTTGGTCGATGTGCGTGATGCGATGGGTGCGAATACGGTGAACACGATGGCCGAACTGCTGGCCCCGCGCGTCGCGGCATTGGCGGGTGGGCAAAGCCGCCTGCGGATTTTGTCGAACCTTGCAGACAGGCGTTTGGTACGCGCGCGCGTGGAGGTTTCGACGCAGACGCTCAGCACAGAAACGCTCGATGGGGCAGAAGTTGCGCAAGGGATCGTTGAGGCCTGTGCGCTGGCATTGGTCGATCCATACCGCGCGGCGACGCACAACAAGGGGATCATGAATGGCATTGATCCTGTGGTGGTTGCGACGGGCAATGATTGGCGTGCAATCGAGGCGGGCGCCCATGCATTTGCCGCAATTTCAGGGCGATATACGGCGCTCACGAACTGGGAAATTGGTGCTGAAAATCAACTGGTTGGGACGATTGAATTGCCCATGGCGCTCGGGTTGGTTGGTGGGGCAACCAAGACGCATCCAGCAGCGCAAGCCGCATTAAAAGTGCTGAATGTGAAGAGCGCGAGCGAGTTGGCGATGGTGGTTGCTGCCGTCGGTCTGGCACAGAATATGGCGGCGTTGCGGGCACTGGCGACCGAAGGCATTCAGAAGGGGCACATGGCATTGCACGCACGTAACATTGCGATTGTGGCTGGGGCCGAAGGTGCGGATATCGAACGGGTTGCAGCGGCGATTGTTGAAGAAGGCGATGTGAGTGTGGACGCGGCCAAGCGGTTACTTGGTTAGCGGTTTCTCGTCCACATTGTTCCGTCACGGCGCGTGTAATACGCCTCGATTATGATCAGGTAGGGCAGGAAAAACGCCCAGTTTTGGAACTGGTCAAACCAGCCGTCAAAGGTAGACGTATGCCCCGTTCGCCCGACCGTTGCGAACCAGAGGCCATAGTGGACGCGGTAGATCCATGATCCGATGATGAGGAAGAAAAACCGCATGGCCCAACGGTTGTGACGCGTGAAATTTTGTGCGTGCGCAAAGCGGATGGTTTGGAAAGCCGCAAGAAGCAACAAAGCCCCGTAAACCGCAAACGCGAGGTCCATGGCAAGGCCGCCAATTGTTCCGCGCAGTATGATGTACCCGAACCCACCAAGAGCAGTTGGAACGGCGAGAGCAACGAGGATGCGGCCCACCAAACGGTGTAACTTCGGTCTATTGGTGCGGAGCCATGCGGAGATTTGCAGAGGCGCAAGCAGCGTAATCGCAGCGCCAAACAACATGTGTAAAAAGATGCTGAAATTTGTAAGCGGTGCGTTTGGTGTAAACACCCGCGACGTTTCTGCAGCGCGGCCAAGACCACGTACGCCAAGTTGCGACGCGTGATAGACAAAGGGCAGCGTCAGTAGGATTAGAACGGCGATGCCGATGGACGCGAGCGTGGTGCGGGACACAGGCGTTAATACATGCTCGGTACGATGCGATCGGGCGGGCGGTGGCCGTCAGCGAACGTCTTAATGTTGATGATCACTTTCTCACCCATTTCTACCCGCGCTTCTTCGGTCGCAGAGGCCATGTGAGGCAGGAGCATGACGTTGTCGAGGTCGCGCAGACGGGGGTTCACCTCGGTTCCGTGTTCGAACACGTCTAACCCCGCACCCGCCAATTCACCTGCACGTAGCATTCGTGTCAGCGCGTTTTCATCGACCACTTCGCCGCGCGATGTGTTTATGATGAACGCGGTTGGTTTCATCAGTTTTAGGCGCCGCGCGTTCAATAGGTGGAACGTGCTCGGCGTGTGGGGGCAGTTGATCGACACCACATCCATGTTGGCAAGCATTTGATCAAGGCTAGGCCAATAGGTTGCTTTTAAATCTTTTTCCCGCTCGGGGTGGATTTGATTCCGGTTGTGATAGTTGATCTGCATACCAAAGGCAGACGCCCGATGCGCGACCGCAGACCCAACTTGACCCATACCCAAGATGCCCAGCTTTTTGCCGCCCAAACGTGCGCCGAGGAACGCGGAAGGCGACCAACCTTGCCAGTTACCTGATTGCATATGGGTCGCACCTTCCTTGAAGCGACGCATGGTTGCCAGGATCAGAGCGAGCGTCATGTCAGCGGTGTCATCGGCCAGTACGCCCGGCGTGTTGCACACCAAAATCCCATGCTGGCGGGCGGTAGCCACGTCGATGTGATCCACGCCAGAACCGTAATTTGCGATCAAACGCAGGTTTTCGCCTGCGGATGCGAGCATTCCTGCGTCGATTGTATCCGTGAGGGTCGGAACCAAAACATCCGCTGTGCGCATAGCTGTAATCAGGTGCTCGCGCGTCATCGGCGTGTCCGTTTCGTTGAGCGTGACAGTGAACAGCTCGGCCAGCCGTGCCTCCACTGCGGCAGGCAACCGTCGCGTAACAACAACACTTAGTTTTCTATGGGGCATTCAGTGCAACCAATACTGGATTTGTTTTCCCCATTCTGCCAAGAATTGCGCCAAAGGGGCAAGATCAAAGACCCCATCAGAGGCAATATTCTAGGCGGGCGGGTCATGATGGCACGGGCGATTTCAAGTTGTATGATAGCGGTTCTGTCCCTTGTTTTCATGGGATTGGGACATGTGGTAATGGCTGAAACCAAGCGTGGTCCTGTGACAAACCTGCCGATGCCACGTTTTGTGTCTATGAAAGCCGCCGAAGGCAACGTACGGCGTGGCCCTTCGCTGACGCACCGCGTGGATTGGGTGTTCAAACACGAAAACATGCCGCTCAAGATTGTCGCGGAATATGGTCATTGGCGTCGCGTTCAAGATGCAGAAGGGCAGGGTGGTTGGATGCATTACTCGCTGCTGTCGGGCGCACGCTATGTCACTGTTCAGGAAGATAAAATCCGCCTTTACCTAACCCCAAACGATGCAGCGGCGACGCAGGCCTACGCAGAACGCGGCGCATTGTTGCGGCTCGGATCTTGCGTGGAAGAGTTTTGCGAAATCTCGGCGCAGGGTGCGGACGGTTGGGCCAAGAAATCCGCGCTTTGGGGTGTCGCAGCAAGCGAAGTGCGCGACTAGGCAGCAGCTCTCAAAAAATGAAGAGCAGGGAGTAATCGCTCTTGCAAACTGTGCGTCAATTGGCACTCTGTCAGTACGAAAATATCGCGTATCGCGTTGAAATAGAATGACTTAGAAGAACAGGTTTTGGCATGATTGCTCGACTTTTCGCTTTTGTGCTGTGTATTAGCCTGCCAGCTGCGGCTTCAGCGAATTCTATAAAAGTGGTGACACCTAAGGGCGCGCCGAAAATCACGTCTGAATATCGCAGTATGAAGGGTGTGAACGGCTTGCGCCGCTCGTCACGTCATCAGGGCATTGATATTCCCGGGCCGAACCGCCAGCCCATTATCGCTGTGGCAAATGGCAAAGTTCTGGACGTCGAAACCGGCAGTTGTTGGGGCCCGACGTTGATGGTGGATCATGGTAAAGGCACGGACGGAAAGCGGATGATCGTGCTCTACGGTCACCTTGGTGATGTGGTCGTGAAAAAAGGGCAGACGATTAAGCGGGGCCAGTTGGTTGGGCGGCTTAGCAACAATCACAAGAAATTCAAATGCATCGCGGGTGTGCGGCACTTACATTTGCAGATTGGGCGTACGGCGCGGATGACCAATCGGGGCAATTCCTGGGGGCATGTGCGGTACCTCAAGGACGGCAAGCGCGGGGTGAACCCGCATTTGTACTGGGCCGATGGGCCGGGCCAAGTGACGTGCTTTCGAAAAGGCACAAATTACCCTAAGGGGACGATTACGCACCCCATGCCCTGTAAATAAGGGCAGCAAATTTTTTGTCTAAGGACTATCGAAGCGGAGCCTTAGATCTCTATCACGACCGTTCCAAATTTGTCTGCGCTTTCCACCAATTCATGTGCTTTGGCGGTGTCCTCCAAAGGAATGGTTGCGCCAATGGCGTGGCTAAGAGAGCCGCTTTGAAGCATTTTGTTCAAGCCTGACAGGGTTTCGGCGCGTGCCTCAGCCGTCAGAATATAAACAAGGATTGCGCGAAGGGTCAGGTCCTTGAACATCATTTGGATGAAAGGGATTTCGGGTGTGAAGCTTTGCGCGGACCCATAGGCGGCGATGATGCCGTTGGGGCGCATGACTTCGGTCAGGAGGGTGATGTTGACGCCGAGTTCGAGTTCGATGGCGCGGTGGGTGCCGCCTCCCGTGAGGTCGAGGATTTGTTCGGCGGCATTTGCGTCGCGGTAGTTGACTGTGTGGTCTGCACCAGCGGCGCGGGCGTAATCAGCTTTTTCTTCCGATGAGACTGTGGTGATGACTTCGGCTCCGCCGAGCTTTGCCATTTGGATAGCGTAGCGGGAGACTGAGCCTGCGCCGCCTGACACGAGGATTTTTAGACCCTCGACAGGTCCGTCGGCGAACACGGTGCGGTAGGCCGTCATGGCGGGGATGCCGAGGCAGGCGGCTTCGTTAAAGCTGGTTGTGTCGGGGAGTTGGACGGCTTGATCAGACGGGAGCGCGATGTATTCGGCGGCTGTGCCAAACGGGCGCTGCCACTGTGCGTTCCAGAGCCAGACGTTTTGATTGATGCGGGACGGGTCGACGCCTTCGCCGACAGCCTCAACCACGCCAGCACCGTCGGAATGGGGGATGATGGTGGGGAAGGGCATCGGGCGAGAGCCCGCGCGGGATTTCACATCAGACGGGTTCGCGCCTGAGGATTTGAGGCGCACGAGGACTTCGCCAGCAGCTGGGGTTGGTGTGGGTTGGGTGCCGATTTGGATGGTGTCGGCGGCGAGGCCCTGAGTGGTGTAGAAGGCGGCTTTCATGGGGGGCTTTCATTGTATCTTGGTTGCCTAGAGATTATCTTGTGCGCAATGCTTTGCAACTTGAAAGGACCAAATGACATTCGTTTATGTGAGTTTGATTGCAATGTTAGTTTTTCCATCCTTCGTGATGTTGCGAGGTGGTAAAGCAGCGTCGTTGTTTGCAGCGGGCACTTTGAGTTTAACTGTGTTTTTTGTGTTTACGTTGTTTTGGTGGATACTTTGGAAATTTTTTGGCGGAGTGCCGCAAACGTTTGAGCAAGCAATAGATGCTGGAAGATGGAGCGTAATCTTTCCCGTATTTAGCGAAACACAAACAAATTCATTGACTTATTACACGATATTTGTTTTCGCGATGACGCTGGTTTGTGCGCTTTTAACTTTGCAAAAATGGTGTGGGTCTTTGGTAGGTTGGTGGTGGATGAACCTACTTTTCTGGGTGACTCAGGTGGCGATCTTTATGCGACTCGGATTGGAGATACTGGGGCGCCAAACGTTTCAGCAGTTGGGCCTTGAAAACCTAGATGAAGTGAAAGCAGGTTTAGGCTTGGTTTTGTTTTTTTGTTTCGGCGTATCAATATCAGTCAGCTCTAGCTTAACGATCAGTGCGGACTATGGTAGGCGAAAGCGAGCAGGGTTACCAAGTGGCGTTGGCGAAGGTCCTTATGTAAAATTAGACGGTGATCGCTAGAAGTGTATCGACGAATACGTTGTCGAATTGCAGTTGCCCCACTGTTGGTTAAGGACAAGACACAGGGCTGAGCAGACCTCGGGTGGCGCGAATGCGCCTCCCATGGGGGAGGTCGGCGCAGCCCGAGCAGGGCTCGGGCTGGTTTCTGGTTAAGCGGTGGAATCTAATCCTCTGCCTCTTAGGAGCGCATCAACCTTCGGCAAACTCCCTCGGAACGCTTTGTACAACGCCTCGCCTTCCTCACTCCCCCCAGCCGAATAGATGTTGTCGTGCAACTTCGCCGCC
>CALLAV010000316.1 GCA_938001995.1 uncultured Amylibacter sp.
GGAAGCCGCACAAAAGGCTGGCAAATTTGCGGATGAAATCACGCCTTTCACAGTAAAGACACGCAAAGGCGATATCGTTGTCGACCAAGACGAATACATCCGTCACGGCGCAACAATGGACGCGATGCAAAAACTGCGTCCCGCGTTTTCCAAAGACGGTTCCGTCACTGCCGCCAACGCATCTGGCCTGAATGACGGCGCCGCCGCCGCATTGCTTATGTCCGCAGATGAGGCTGAAAAACGTGGGATCGAGCCACTCGCGCGCATCGTATCCTATGCAACAGCTGGCTTGGATCCATCCATCATGGGCGTTGGCCCGATCTATGCCTCACGCAAAGCGCTCGACAAAGCGGGCTGGTCCGTTGGCGACCTCGACCTTGTTGAAGCGAACGAAGCCTTCGCCGCACAAGCCTGTGCCGTGAACAAAGACATGGGTTGGGACCCAGCGATTGTGAACGTGAACGGCGGCGCAATCGCCATCGGCCACCCAATCGGCGCGTCTGGCGCACGAATTCTGAACACTCTGCTGTTCGAAATGCAGCGTCGCGACGCGAAAAAAGGCCTCGCCACACTGTGTATCGGTGGCGGCATGGGCGTCGCTATGTGTATCGAACGCCCCTAATTGAACTTGCCCTGCTGTATTGGCAGGGCACCCCAAACATCAACAAAATTAAGGAGTTATCATTATGGCAAGAGTTGCACTCGTAACTGGTGGATCCCGCGGCATCGGCGCGGCCATCTCAGTTAAATTGAAATCCGAAGGCTATGACGTCGCCGCATCTTATGCTGGTAACGACGAGGCTGCCGCAAAATTCACCGCCGAAACAGGCATCAAAACCTACAAATGGAACGTGGCAGATTACGACAGCTGCGTCGAAGGTATCGCAGCAGTTGAGGCCGACCTCGGCCCTGTCGATGTTCTGGTCAACAACGCTGGCATCACCCGCGACGCCCCATTCCACAAAATGACCAAAGAACAATGGTCAGAGGTCATGGACACAAACCTGTCTGGCGTGTTCAACATGACCCACCCACTTTGGAATGGTATGCGCGAACGCAAATTTGGCCGCGTCATTACGATCTCTTCGATCAATGGTCAAAAGGGTCAGTTCGCACAAGCCAACTACTCCGCTGCAAAAGCAGGCGACATCGGCTTTACCAAAGCATTGGCACAAGAAGGCGCACGCGCAGGCATCACTGTGAACGTGATCTGCCCAGGCTACATCGCAACAGACATGGTTATGGCGGTTCCTGAAAAGGTACGCGACAGCATCATTTCCACAATTCCAGTGGGTCGTTTGGGCGAGCCAGAAGAAATCGCACGTTGCGTAGCCTTTCTTGCATCCGACGATGCAGGTTTCATCACGGGTTCTACGATCACAGCAAACGGCGGCCAATACATCGTGTAAGCCACGTTCGTTTGAAACATTTAGGGCCGCTCAATCGAGCGGCCCTTTTTTGTCGGTCTGGCTAATTTTTCAGCCGTGTTATTTGTTCTTTAAGTCGGAGTTTTTCTTTTTTCATCGACGCAATCTCCAAATCGTCGGACCCTGGTCTTCGCTGTATCAATTCGACTCTTTGTGAGAGTTCTTCGTGCTTCTTTTGGAGTTCGGAAATGTGGGAACTCATGCTCATTCTGGCACCTCCTATTTGATTAAGCACCCTCATAGCAGCACAAGATTTGCGTTCTGTCACGGAATCTTTGTGCAAAATTGTGTGAACTTACTGCGTACGATTACGATGACGCCCGTCCCGCTTCAGCCGCGAAAATGTGTGATCTATGCCAAAACAAAGGGAAAAAGCCGTCTTCCCTTTCCTTAAAATTAGCAGGGGTTTATAAGAATTAACTAAAGTCATAAATTGTTACAGATGTCTAAATCTACCACCTTCAGGACGTATTCCCCCAGCAAAGCGCAGCGCCGTGCCGCAAAATCGCCGCTGCTTGGGGTGCGTAATCCGACACGCCTTGAACGTGCGCGTCGTTGTCGTGAACGTAAAACGGGGGTAACAATTTCATCGGGGAGCGGGCTGATTTTCGTGCCCGAACAATCACTCGTTTTGCCGCGCGACCCCGACGTGACGCCAGCGGAAGAACCTCGATAGCCCCAGCACGCCCCGACAAGCCGACCAATATGTCAGGCAATTGTTCGGCCAGTTGAATGATTGTTATCGTTCCGTTTGGTTTCAACCGCCGCAGCCCAGCGTCGATCCAAACCATCATTTCGGTTTCAAAAACATGGGCCATCGCTTTACCAGCATTTTGCGGTTTGCTCACAGCGCCTTTGTCAAAAAACGGCGGGTTGGCGATGACGTGATCAAAACTCTGCGACCGCAGCTCTGTGGGCATCTGTGCCAAGTCGCCTTCGATGATGTTGAAATCTATTCCATTTTCTGCGGCATTCACCCGCGCCAACGCGGCATAGTCACTTTGCACCTCAAGCCCAGTGATCTGCACCTCTGGCAAACGGGATTTCAGACACAGGCTGGCCACCCCAACCCCACACCCAAGTTCCAGAATACGATCATTCGACTTGGCCTCAATCGCCGCTGCCAGAAACACCGGGTCCGTTGCCGCACGATATCCATCAACAGGTTGGCGGATCTGCAAAGCACCGCCCAAAAAACCATCTTCCGTCGTGTCCTTTTCGCGAAAACTCATCGCAGGTCTGGCAGGTCTACCTCGTTGTCCTTCAAAATCGCACGCGCCATGAAAAGATGTTCATCCGCGACCATTACGCGCCTTGGCATGATACCAATTGACCCTTCTAATGTGCTCATGTGGACGTCCAGTTCAAAGCACATTATATCCTCTGCACGAAGCAAAGCTTGTGCAAAGGCCACAATGGTCGGGTCGTTGGTGCGCAGCAATTCTTTCATGTCCCTGCCATACGGCTAAACAGGGGACCATGTCGAGCCAAAGGGAATGAATTTAAGGTGAACGAAGTGAGCCCCCTCAAACCGCACGAACAACTCGCGGCGCTTTTGGCCGACGATATGGCGGCAGTGAACGCACAAATCACGCAGCGTATGGCGTCTAAACACGCGCCGCGTATCCCAGAGGTAACCGCGCATTTGGTTGACGCAGGAGGCAAACGTCTGCGTCCGATGCTGACATTGGCTGCGGCACGTTTGTGTGGCTATGACGGGCACTATCACGTGCATCTTGCAGCGACGGTAGAGTTTATTCACACAGCAACCTTGCTGCATGATGATGTGGTGGACGAAAGCGAACGTCGCCGTGGTCGACCCACGGCGAACCTGTTGTGGGACAATAAATCATCTGTCCTTGTGGGCGATTATCTGTTCTCGCGCTCCTTCCAATTGATGGTTGAAACAGGGTCTTTGCGGGTCCTGGATATTCTGGCAAACGCCTCTGCGACAATTGCAGAGGGTGAAGTTTTGCAACTCACCGCGGCCAGCAATTTGGCCACGGATGAGGCTGTTTACCTGCAAGTTGTACGGGGCAAAACGGCGGCGTTGTTTTCGGCTGCAACCGAAGTTGGCGGCGTGATTGCAGATGCGTCTGATGAGGTCACTCAAGCTTTGTTCGATTATGGCGACGCGTTAGGAATCAGTTTTCAGATTGTCGATGATCTATTGGATTATGGTGGGGCCGCGATGAGCCTTGGTAAAAACACTGGCGATGATTTCCGCGAGCGTAAATTGACGCTCCCTGTGATCAAAGCAGTGGCGCTGGCCGATGCAGAAGAGCGGGCATTTTGGGTGCGTACCATCGAAAAGGGCGATCAACGGGATGGCGATTTGGAACACGCGATGGCGCTGATGACCAAACACGACACGCTGGAAGCCACCCGACAAGATGCGTTGCATTGGGCGGCCAAGGCACGGACTGCACTTGGCAAAGTACCAGAAAGCGATCTGCGGAATTTGCTGATGGATTTGTCGGACTACGTCGTTAGTCGCGTGGTTTGAACCCACCACTCTGAATGATTGGCCGCGATGGTTTTGGCGGCCTTTGCGGCTTTGGCTTCGGTTTCGAAAATGCCAAAACATGTGGCCCCTGATCCAGACATGCGCGTCAGTGTGGCCCCCGCTTTTGCGATTGCGCCTAGAACATCCGCAATAACAGGTTCCGCCATGATGGCTGGTTTTTGAAGGTCATTTCGCTGCGCCGAAATCCAACCCCATCCATCTTCTGTTTGTGCTGCAATTGGTGGGTTTTCTTTCGTATCCAATGCCTTGAAGACCGTGGGTGTAGACACAGACACCCCCGGGTTCACCAAGATCATCGGTTTGGCTGTAAGGTCCTTAATTGGCGAAATATCTTCGCCGATCCCACGCATGCGCACCGCGCCCTGCGCCATACAAACAGGAACATCTGCCCCAAGCGCGAGTTGAAGCGGCAAGGCTGGCAAAGGTTCATCCCACAATTCGGCAAGACCGCGCAACGCCGCCGCTGCGTCTGCCGATCCACCACCGATGCCTGACGCGACCGGCAGGTTCTTTTCCAAATGGATCGCAGCACCTTTTGCGCCTGAAAAACACCGTGCAGCTTTAAGGATCAGGTTGTCGTCTTCACCCGACAGGCCGTCCGCAAATGGGCCCCCAATCGTCAGGCTTGTCACATCGGCAGGTTCAAACGTCAGAACATCGCCATAGTCTGCAAAGCCAACAATGCTATCGAGCAGGTGATACCCATCATCGCGCTGCCCAACGACATGCAGGCTCAGGTTTACCTTCGCCCGCGCGATCTGCTTAGTTGTCATTTTCCGCCGCAGGTTTGTTGGCTTCTTCGTTTTCCAAAACCGTGTCCAGACCAACGTCGAGCTTTAAGCGGATGCGTTCTGCATCTTTTTCTTCTGGCTTAAAGGACAAGGCCCGACGCCATTGAAACTCCGCTTCGCGTTTGCGCCCGACCATCCAATACACATCGCCCAAATGATCGTTGATGATCGGATCGTTAGAGACCAATTGCACGGCCCGTTCCATGGGTTCGACTGCTTCTTCGAACTTGCCCAAACGATAGAGAACCCAGCCCAAGCTGTCCGTGATGAACCCATCGTTCGGCCGTGCGGCAACCGCACGTTCGATCATGGCCTGCGCTTCGGGCAATTTCAGACCAAACTCCACCAACGAATAGCCGAGGTAATTCAAAACCAACGGCTGATCGGGATTTAAGTCCAACGCTTTGCGGAAGTCAGCTTCTGCTTTGTCCCAATCCCCTTCGCGTTCATGCGTAATGCCGCGCGCATAAAACAAGAACCAGTGGTTTGGGGCAGGATCGGGGATCATGGCAACAGCCACGTCATATGCCTCGGTCGCTGCGGCGTAGTCTTCTTGGCCGCGCAGCACATCCCCAAGCGACATGTGAACGCGTGGCACATCGCCGTGGGACCGTGTTAATCCACGCAGCACCTCAATCGCGGCGTCCAGCTTTTCAGCGTCTACCAGCGCATCCGCACGACCCAGTTCTGCGTTCAGGAACATCGGATCGTCTTGCTTTACCTTCGCGTAGGTCCGCGTGGCCAGATTGTACTGTTCTTGATCTTGTAGAATTTCCGCCGTCAGCAAAATCGCTTCGGCGCTTTCAGGGCGCAGGTATTCCGCCAATCGTGCATAGACCAGCGCGTACCGCACGTCCTGTTCGCGTTCCAAAACACTCGCGAGTGTTAGAAACACCTCGGCAGATCCGTGCGCAGCATCGGTAATGTAATCGTAGTCCACCACGCCATTTTCTTCGATTGCATCGCGCAGCATGGTGACGCCTTGATCCGACGTGCCCCGCAAAGCGTCGTCCAGCAATGCAATCGCGTCGTCTTTGCGATCCAGTTGCGACATGATCTGCGCATGGGCGATCAGGCTACCACGGTTCAGACGCATGTTGCCGTTTTCATCGCCCGTCAAAATGCGATCCGCTGTTTCAAAATCCCCAACGGACGC
The DNA here is from genome assembly GCA_938001995.1 of uncultured Amylibacter sp. GTDB lineage: Bacteria > Pseudomonadota > Alphaproteobacteria > Rhodobacterales > Rhodobacteraceae > Amylibacter. The sequence goes on from CALLAV010000316.1 coordinate 5,902, forward strand.
CAGCGCCAGCGCTTTGTGGTATTGCCCGAACAAACGCATCGCTGTTGGGCTTTGCATGCTGTCGAATTGATCCACAGCCGCTGTCATTTTCCCATCCCCGAGCGATATCCAACCCGACAAAAGGCCAAACATCAGCGGGCTGAAGCGGTCTTCGCCGTCTTGTAGGATGGCCTGTGCTTCGGAAAAATCACCCTTTTTGATGGCGTCTGCTGTCAGCACTAAATCCGCCAATTGGCTGCCAAACTGGCCCGACGCAACCTTGGTTGCAATCGCAACTGCACGGTTCACATCGCCCTTGCCAACAAAGGACAGCAAGGCGTTTTGCAGCAAATAAGGGTTGTTTGGATCACGCGCCAATGCCTCGGCATAGAACTTGGCCGCTTGATCATAATTGTTATCGCGATTGGCTTGGTTGCCCGCAAGGTACGCCCCCGCAAGGCCTTGTGCTTGAGGCGGTGTCGCCACGCCAAACGCTGCCACAACACCCATCGCCAGTGCGAATTTCTTGGTTAAACCTGCCACGTGCCATCCAATCAAATTTTTCGTTGGATAAAACCTAGCCCCAGACCCGTTGATTGACAATGAAGGGGATCGTTTTTTCGATCACAACTTCGCAGGTTAACCAAAGAAAAACCCCAACACGGTGGCTGGGGTTTCTGATCTTACATATTTGGGTAGTTTGGCCCTTCGCCCCCCTGGGGTGTGGCCCAGTTGATGTTCTGGCTTGGGTCCTTGATATCGCAGGTTTTACAATGAACGCAGTTTTGCGCGTTGATCTGGAACCGTGGATTGGACCCATCATCGTCGCGCAGAACTTCGTAAACGCCAGCAGGGCAATATCGTTGCGCTGGTTCTGCGAACTCTGGCAGGTTCACATCAATTGGAATGCTCGCGTCCTTAAGCTGCAAGTGGCAGGGCTGTTCTTCGGCGTGGTTGGTCGCCGAGAAAGACACGTTCGTCAGGCGATCAAAAGACAGCACACCGTCCGGCTTTGGATAGTCAATCGTCGGATAATCCTTTGCTTTGCCCGTAGAGGCCGCATCAGATTTGCCGTGTTTTACCGTGCCAAGAAGGCTGAATTTAAAGATCGACTGGAACCACATGTCGAACCCGCCGATGGACAATCCACCGAGCGGACCAAACTTGCCATTCAGCGGTGCAACATTGCGCACAGTCTTAAGATCTTTGCCAACTGGACCTGAACGCAACTCTGCATCGTATCCTGTCAACTCGTCGCCTTCGCGCCCCGCTTTGATCGCCTCTACCGCGTGTTCAGCGGCCGCTTTGCCAGACAGCATCGCGTTATGGTTGCCCTTGATACGCGGCAGGTTCACCAAACCAACGGAACAACCCAGCAGTGCACCGCCGGGGAACACAGCCTTAGGCATGGATTGGAAGCCACCTTTCGTCACAGCGCGCGCGCCGTAAGCAACCCGCTTGCCGCCTTCAAGAACCTTGGCGATGCGCGGGTGATGCTTCCACTTTTGGAATTCCATATACGGGAACAGATGCGGGTTTTTGTAGTTTAGGTCGATGATGTAGCCAACATAGACCTGATTGTTATCGAGGTGGTACATGAACGACCCACCGCCGTTTTTGAACCCAAGCGGCCAACCCATTGTGTGGGTCACTTCGCCTTCGTTGTGGTTCTCTGGTTTCACTTCCCAGATTTCCTTCATGCCGAGGCCGAATTTCGCCACGTCGCTGTCTTTATCCAGCTCGTATTTCGCGATCAGCTCTTTGGCAAGCGACCCGCGCACCCCTTCGGAAATCATCACATATTTGCCGTGCAATTCCATGCCGGGCTCGTAATTCGCGCCTTTGGTTCCGTCTGGCTCGATGCCGAACTCACCCGCAACCACGCCTTTGACTTCACCGTTATCGCCGTACACTAACTCTGAACAGGCCATGCCTGGGAAAATCTCAACGCCCATGGCTTCGGCTTGTTCAGCCATCCAGCGGCAAACGTTGCCCATAGACACGATGTAGTTGCCGTGGTTGTTCATCAGCGGTGGCATCATCATGTTTGGCAGGCGCAGCTGACCTGCTTCGCCCAAAACATAGAAATTGTCTTCTTTCACAGGCACGTTAAGTGGCGCGCCTTTTTCTTTCCAATCAGGGATCAACGCATCCAAACCGCAAGGATCCAGAACCGCACCAGACAAGATGTGCGCGCCCACTTCGGAGCCTTTTTCCAGCACAACAACATCCAGATCAGGGTCCAGTTGTTTGACACGGATCGCCGCAGACAGACCCGATGGTCCTGCCCCAACAATCACCACATCATATGGCATCGACTCGCGTTCAATCTCGGACATATCTCGTTCTCCCAAATACTGCCCTGCGATGGGCGTAAAACAGTCTGAAGTCTTCTAATGTCATTGCGTGGGTTGAGCAATAAATAAAGGGTAACTTGGCGTCGCAGGCATGATTATTGCGCAGGTTTTATGCAAACATGCCCAACCGTCATGGGAATCTGCCGAAATGGGGCGATAAACGCCTCTTGCGGTTGCGCTCAACCACTTTTATTGTCGCGCTCTGATACAGGTGACAGGACAATCCATCATGGAAAAAATTCCAATGACGCCGCGCGGCTATAAAGCCGCCGAAGTAGAGCTGAAACAGTTGAAATCCGTTGATCGCCCCGCCGTGATCAAGGCGATTGCGGAAGCGCGTGAACACGGAGATTTGTCTGAAAACGCTGAATATCATGCGGCACGTGAACAACAGAGCCATATTGAAGGTCGGATCAAGGAACTGGAAGGCGTGATCAGCCTTGCAGACGTGATCGACGTGACCAAATTGTCGGGCACAATCAAATTTGGTGCGACAATTGAACTGTACGACGAAGATACCGAACAAGAGAAAACCTACCAAATCGTGGGTGAGCCAGAAGCGGACATCACCAAAAATCTGCTCAATATCAAGTCTCCGATTGCCCGCGCCTTGATCGGGAAAGAGGAAGGTGACAGTGTCGAAGTGCGCACCCCTGGTGGCACAAAAAACTACGAAGTCGTGAGTGTGAAGTTTATCTAGTCTTTCGTTCCTCTTAGGTCACAAAGGCCAACAAATATGACTGACGGCACCGAGCACACGCCAGCGAAGCCTGTTAATTCAGGCGCAGAAACACGGATCGCCTTGGCGATTACGATTTTCTGGCTTCTGGCCTGCACAATCTACATTTTCGGTGTTCCGGGCGCGTTGGCCGAGGCATCGAGCAGTTTGCTGACATTGATGATCACGTTCATGGCGATGTTTTTCCCAGTGATCGTAATCTGGACCGTCGCATATGTGTCAAACTCCGTTCGGATCATGCAGGCAGAAACCAATGTGTTGCGCACCTCGATGGACCAAATCAAAACGGTTCTGTCCGAAAAACCGCAACAAGATGACACTGCCTTGAAAGAACAACTGGCAGAGATTGCCGCGCTGACGCAGCAAACGGACAGCCGCCTAAATGAATTGGCACAGCTACAGACCGCGGCCCCGATGGCTGAACCTACGACCGTGCGCAGCGACGCCGCTGCCCTTGTGGAAAAAGCACCCGAGCCTGACGACCTCAGCCAGACAACGCTGCCGTTGCAAACGCCAACGGGTCCAGAGCGGATGCCGATCACTGTGCCAGAATTTATCAAAGCGCTGAACTTTCCAGAAAATGCCGAGGACAAAGAAGGCTTCCGCGTTTTACGTCGTGCTTTTGAAGAGCGCGAGTTGGGCAAATTGCTGCAAGCCTCCCAAGATGTGCTGACGCTGTTGTCACAAGACGGCATTTACATGGATGATCTGAACCCTGACAAACCGTTGCCAACTGTCTGGCGTCGTTTTGCCTCTGGCCAGCGTGGCCTGACGGTCTCCGCACTTGGTGGCATTCGGGATCGCTCCGCGCTGACGCTTGCAAAAACGCGCCTTAAGAATGACCCAGTATTCCGCGACGCTGCACACCATTTCCTGCGCAAATTCGACCAAATTTTGATCGAGTTCGAACCTATGGCTGAAGACTCAGAACTGTTGGAAATGTCCATGACCCGCACCGCGCGGGCGTTCATGCTGCTCGGTCGCGTGGCAGGGTCTTTCGACTAGCCGCCGCTCTTCTTTTGGCCAAAAATATCCCCCGCGCAGAGCGCTAGAATTCTAAATCCCAAACGCTGCATAAGGGTAAAACCGAACAAGGTCTCCCTCTGCCAGCGTCAGTGCCCCATCGCTTAGTTCCACGAGCCCCTCTGCCCAACTCAGGCCAGAAATTCGTCCGGATCCTTCGGATTTGAACACTTCGGCTTTACCATCGCGAACACGGGCACGCAGATATTCTCGACGTCCCGCCTTTTTGTTTTTCCCAAATGCAGCAGGCACGTCAAAACCAACAGGCTCTTGCCAGGCTGACCCTGCCAACAGCGACAAAGCTGGCCGCGCAAAAACCAGCGTACACACCAAAGCCGCAACAGGATTTCCAGGCAGGCCAAACACAGGCACACCATTCCACAGCGCAAGCGCCAAGGGCCGCCCTGGCTTCACGGCGATACGCCACGTTTGAAGGTCGCCTTTGGCTGCCAGAACCGCAGACACATGATCCTCGTCACCCGCTGATGCACCACCACTGGTTAAAATCGCATCTGCCTGTTCCGCCCCACGATCGAAAGCCTCTGTCACCAGTTCGGCATCATCCGCAACACGGCCAAGGTCCACAGGTTCAAAACCCCAAGCGCGGATCACATCGAGCAGCATCGGCCTGTTCGCATCGTAAATTTGAGCACTGCTGGCCGTTTGCCCAACAGACACAACCTCATCTCCTGTGGACAAAACAGCCACTCGCAATTTCCGTCGCACGAAAACCGTCGCAATCCCTACAGCTGCCAACAATGCAAGGTCTTGGGGTCGCAACAAATGTTCCGCGGACAAAACCACGTTTCCAGCAGCAACGTCTTCGCCAGCAGCCCGGGTGTTCGCGCCTCGTTTCAGCCCAGATCGAAAGGCGATGCGGTCGTCCGAAACACTGCAATCCTCTTCCAGAACAACGGTATCTACGCCTTCGGGCACTCTCGCGCCTGTCAAAATGCGTAGTGCTTGCCCATCCGCCAGCACCTCCTCAAATGGCGCGCCTGCCGCCGCGCGACCTTGTGCCAAAGGCAGCTCACACACTTCCGCATCAGGTAAACAGTCATACGCAAACCCATATCCATCTACTGCGGAATTTGAATAAGGCGGGTTCGAGCGCACAGCCAAAACATCCGACGCCAGTATCCGCCCACCCGCATTGGGCACAGCGACCTCTTCCACTTCGGTTACGCAATGCAGCCCATTGCGCAGCATTGCGAGCGCATCATCCACAGGCGTCCAATCGACACCGGGTGGCATGGCAAAACAATCGTCTTTCAGCGGCGGTGGCTTCATCCCAGACCCACCTGTTTAACCACAAAATCCGCAATCGCCGCTGTGTCATTTAAATCGAACACAGGCTGCGTAACACCTAGGTCAACATCGCTCGCCACGGCCACAATCGTCTCGTCCTTATGGGCTAAAACCGCTTTGCCTGCCTCTGCGCGGTGGCATTCCAGTTTCTCATGACCCTCGGCCTTGAATCCTTCGACAAGCACCAAATCCACAGGCGTCAGTTTCGTCAGCAACTCTGACAGAGGCACCTCAGGCGCGCCACGCAATTCATGCATCAGCGCCCAACGATTGCCAGAAGACAGCAACACCTCACGCGCGCCTGCTTCGCGGTGGCGATAGCTGTCGCGACCCTCGTGATCGACGTCAAATGAGTGGTGCGCATGTTTCACAGTAGACACCGAAAACCCACGTGCCGACAGTTCTGTCACCAGCCGTTCCACCAGCCCTGTTTTGCCCGTGTTCTTCCACCCAGTGATGCCAAAGACCTTCACAAATCGTACTCCGCGATCATCGATTCCGCCTTGGCCATATCCTCTGGCGTGTTGACGTTAAAGAACGGATCAAACGGCGTTGCGGCGAACTCCACATTGATGCAGCCGTGGGGTTTCGTCCACTGCACGACCTTACGCACACCGTCGTTCAAAGCCGCTCGCAAATCGTCGCGCAGGGCCACAGGCCACTTGCCAAACGTTGGATGCCGCGCCGTGCCGCGTTCCGGATCAGGCGTCACAGCCATACACAAATCTGCGCCAGTTTCATCAAACCGTGCCACCAAATCACGCGGATAAAACGGCGTATCTGCCGCCACGGTCACAATATGTGTGGCCCCTTCCCGCGCTGCATAATCCATACCTGCAAGCACACCAGCAAGCGGCCCTACAAACCCCGCAATCGTATCATTCACAACAGGCACGCCCAGCCCATCAAATCGCGACGGATCACCATTCGCGTTCAGGATCACCGTGTCTATCTGCTTGCTCAACCGCACCTTCACACGACCCAGCAGTGACACGCCACCAAGCGTCAGCAACCCCTTGTCGCCACCACCCATGCGCGACGACAAACCGCCCGCGAGGATCACACCGATTGCATCACCCATCCGCCGATCTCCGCTTGCCTTTGTCTTCTGCGATCGCATCTAAATCCGCGTCCCAGTCGAGCCGCTCTGCACCGCTTAAACACATGAACCGCTTGCCCCGCATCCGCCCGATCAGGGTCAGCCCAACCTGCTGTGCAATCTCGACACCCCAAGCGGTAAAGCCGGACCGCGACACCAGGACGGGGATGCCCATCAACGCGCATTTGATCACCATCTCGGACGTCAGACGCCCCGTGGTGTACATGATCTTATCCCCCGCCTCGGCCTGTTCAGACAGCATCCAACCCGCGATTTTATCCACCGCATTGTGTCGCCCAACGTCTTCCATATACACCAACGGGCGGTCTTCTTGGCACAGAACCGTTCCATGAATAGCCCCTGCCGCAAGATACAGGCTTGGCGTTTGATTGATCTGCGCGGCCAGCGAATAGAGCCAGCTGGTTTTCACCTGCGTCTGCGGCAATGCAACCTGATCGAGCCCCTCCATCATGTCGCCAAAAACCGTCCCAACCGCACAGCCACTGGTGCGCGTTTTCTTCTTCAGCTTTTCTTCATAAACCGTCGCGCCATCTGTCCGCACCACAACGGTCTCAAGCTCTTCGTCAAAATCGACACCCAACACGGCCTCGCCTTCGCCTAGCATTCCTTGATTGCGCAAAAAACCAAGCGCGAGGTATTCGGGGTAATCGCCAATGGTCATCGCTGTGACGATTTCCTGACCATTCAGAAAGATCGTTAGCGGACGTTCTTCTACCACCGAAATCTTTTGCACGGCACCCGTGTGATCCGTGCCTTGCACCACGCGGGTCAGCCCATCACCACCTGTGCTGGGCGCGATCACATATTTTGACGGGACGTTAGACATCTATCAATTGTCACTTTGCAGGTTCTGCCGTATTCGACTGTCATAGTATCATTATGACCAAGCCACAAACCACATCCAAATCCGCCTTTTGGGCAGGCTATCGCGACTGTTTGCCGTTTATTCTGGTGGCTGGTCCGTTTGGCATGCTGTTTGGCGTTGCCGCAACCGATCTCGGGCTGAACTTGGTTGAGACGATGACCATGACAGTGCTGGTGATAGCGGGTGCATCCCAGTTTACCGCGCTGCTGTTGATAGAAGAAAACGCGCCAACGTTTATTATCATTCTCACTGCATTGGCGGTGAACCTGCGCATGGCGATGTATTCTGCCGCGATGGTTCCCTATCTTGGCAAAGCGTCTAGGGGCATGAAGCTGCTTTTGGCTTATTTCAATGTCGACCAATCCTTTGGTCTTGCCAGTGTGCGTTTTCCATTGGAAACAGGTTGGACCGTTGCCAACCGCAGCGCTTATTTTTGTGGGGCGTCCATGGCAATCATGCCGTTTTGGGTGCTGTTTTCCTACCTTGGCGCAGCATTTGGAACGAAAATTCCTGACAGCTTCGCGCTCGATTTCGCGCTGCCGATTTGCTTTCTGGCTATCATCGCCCCTGCCTTGCGCACACTGCCCCACGTACTCGCTGCGTTTACGTCTGTGGTTGGGGCGCTCTTGCTGAGTTGGGTTCCATTTTCACTCGGACTGATTATCGCGGCCATCATTGCGATGATGGTCGGCGCTTGGTCGGAAAAGTGGTTGGAGGGGCGCAAACAATGACGCTCGATCCTGTACAAATCTGGACCGTGATTGCGGGGCTTGCCGTTGGTACTTTCTTTATCCGCTGGTCATTCTTGGGCCTGCTTGGCGATCGCGAGTTGCCTGAATGGGCGCACCGTCATTTGCGATACACCGCTGTCGCCATTTTGCCAGGATTGATTGCGCCGTTCGTTTTGTGGCCTACGGCAACGCAGGGGCAAACCGATCCTGTTCGTTTGGCCGCCGCACTCGTTGCATTAGGCCTTGGGGTTTGGCGAAAGTCTGCTGTCGCTGCGATTTTGGGCGGGTTTGGCACGCTTTATGCGTTGCAATACTTGACTGCTGGCTAAAGGGGTAAAGCGGTTGTTTTGAAAACAGTCCGCAAAGCAAAGCTGGATTGCAGCTGCGCCACACCGGGCAAGGTCGCCAAATACTTGCGGTGAATGCGTGCAAAATCATCCGTGTCGGCCGCAACAACTTTCAACAAATAGTCCGCTGTGCCAGCCATCAAGTGACACTCCAAAACATCAGGGATACGCGATACTTCACGCTCGAACGCCGCAAGGGTTTCATCCGCTTGTCCGCTTAGCGAAGTTTCCACAAAGACCGTCGTGCGCCGATCCACGGTGCGTGGGTCCAACAACGCAACATAGTCGCGAATAATCCCTTCGGATTCCAGCCGTTGCACGCGACGATGACAGGCTGAGGCGGACAGATTTATCTTCTCTGCAAGGTCCGCGTTCGACATGCGTCCACTCTTTTGCAACGCATTCAGGATTCGTCGATCTATTTCGTCAATTTTCATGATGCATATAATTCCTGCGGCAAATCTGATGATTTTTCGAAGAATATTCGAAAAATATGATGAATGAAACAACAGAATGAAATCCATACTTGGATACACTTGCATAATAATTGGGCAGAATGAAAACCAGCTAAGGACAAAGCCATGCTGATCGGTTGCCCCAAAGAAATCAAGAACCAAGAATACCGTGTGGGCATGACGCCTTCCGCCGCAATGGAGGCCATTTCCCGTGGCCATAGCGTTATCATCGAAACCCAAGCAGGCGCAGGCGCTGGTTTCCCCGATGAAGATTATACCGCAGTCGGGGCTGAAATTGTCGCTACAGCGGCAGAGGTTTTTGAACGCGCCGAAATGGTCGTGAAGGTCAAAGAACCTCAGCCCGTCGAACGCAAACAATTGCGCGAGGGACAAATCCTATTCACGTATCTGCACCTTGCGCCAGACCCTGAACAAACCAAAGACCTGCTCGACAGCGGTGTCACTGCCATCGCTTACGAAACCGTAACAGACCGCAACGGTGGCCTGCCCTTGCTGGCTCCAATGTCCGAAGTGGCGGGTCGTTTGGCCCCACAAGTGGGCAGCTGGACCTTGCAAAAAGCGAACGGCGGACGTGGTGTTTTGATGGGTGGCGTGCCGGGTGTTGGGCCTGCCAAAGTCGTCGTTCTTGGCGGCGGCGTTGTTGGCACGCACGCAGCCCGCATCGCCGCTGGCATGGGTGCGGATGTGACAATCACCGACCTGTCCACTCCGCGTCTGCGTTACCTTGATGATGTTTTTGGCGGCCAATTCAAAAACGCCTACGCATCGCAAAACAACACCGCGGAATTGATTGCAGAGGCCGACATGGTTATTGGCGCAGTTCTGATCCCTGGCGCAGAGGCCCCAAAACTCGTCAGCCGCGCACAGCTTGCAACTATGAAACCGGGAGCCGCGCTTGTTGACGTGGCCATCGACCAAGGTGGGTGTTTTGAAACGTCAAAGGCAACTACGCACGACGATCCAATTTATGAAGTCGACGGCATCATGCACTACTGCGTGGCAAACATGCCAGGCGCCGTGGCGCGCACGTCTACCATCGCCCTTGGCAATGCAACAATGCCTTTCATGATGGCGCTAGCAGACAAAGGTTGGAAACAGGCCTGCCAAGACGATGAACATCTGCTGAACGGTCTGAACACACATGCAGGCAAGCTGACCTATTACGCGGTTGGCAAGGCGCTCGGCATGGACGTGGTGTCCCCATCCCTCGCGTTGAAAATGTAACGCGCTTTCACAATCATGTGGTTGGCGGGATTTCCCATTCCGCCAACTGCCGCATCGGCGTAATCAACGTGCAACGAAACCAATTCAGGATATCGCGCATGTTGATGCCCCGCCAAAAAACTCCCGACCTTTCCTTGCCAACGCTTGATCACGGCCAATTCGATCTGTCCACTGACGGATCAGACCGCGGTACGGTGATCTGCTTTTATCGCGGATTGCATTGCCCACTTTGTGCAAAATATCTGACCGAGCTGGAAAAGCGCGTCGGCGAATTCGCAGAACGCGGTGTCAAAACCATCGCCATCAGTTCCGACGGTGAAGAGCGCACACGCAAAATGGCGCAAAGCATTGACGCGAAAAACCTGCGCTTTGGCTATGACCTTAGCCTCGAAAAAGCCCGTGAATGGGGTCTCTATATTTCCACATCACGTGGCAAAACATCCATCGGCATCGAAGAGCCCGCGTTGTTTTCCGAACCGGGTCTGTTCATGGTGACGCCTGAACAAACGCTCTATTATGGCTCCACCCAAACCATGCCGTTTGTGCGGCCGCATTTCTCTGAACTGGTCGGCGCGCTCGATTTTGCGATTGCCAACAACTACCCTGCGCGCGGTGAATACGAAGGCGCGGTCTAAAACCAAAAAAGGCCCGCCAAAACAGCGGGCCTTTAAAAACTGAACAGGGTCAGTCTTATTTCTTAACAGCGTCCAAGATACCTTGCAGCAGTTCTGTGTCCGTTGGACCTGCTGGTTCTTCTTCTGCCGCTTCTTCTTCTTTTGCAGCAGCTTCTTTGATCGCGTTAACGCGCTTCACAAGCATGAAAACAACGAATGCGATGATCAGGAAGTTGATGATCGCCATGATGAACGAACCGTATGCAAACACGTTTGCGCCCGCTTCACGTGCATCAGCCAACGACGTACCAGCCGCCACTTCACCCGCGAGGATGATGTATTTGTTGGTGAAATCTGTGCCACCCATGAACAGACCCACAATTGGGTTGATCAGGTCGTCGACCAAGGATTTTACGATGGCGGTGAATGCCGCGCCGATAATAATACCCACGGCCATGTCCATCACATTGCCTTTGGCGATAAAGTCTTTGAATTCTTGAAGCATGGTGTCCCCTTATTGCTTTTGAGTGCGCCCCTTTGCGCGTGAGCAGTAATTGGGGAGGTTTCATTTAAAAACAACCTTTTTCTGGGAAGAAAACTCTCAATAACAGACTATTTCGATGAAAATCACAGCATTTCGCTGTGATTTCAACCTAGGCAAGTGGTTTTTCCAAAAGTTCGCCCACCACGCCTGCAATTGCCAAAGCAGAGGTCAGGCCAGGACTTTCTATGCCAAACAATTGAACCAGACCGTTAATTCCATGGTTCAATGGGCCTGAAAAGTAGAAATCGGACTGGCTGCGCGGATTTCGCGACACACGCGGGCGTATTCCGCATCCATCAGGCTGCATTGCGTTAAGCGGCATGTCTGGCCACCAGCGGCGAATACTGTTTTCAAAAGCAGCAACATTCTGACTGTCTTGCGCGTAATCTACACGGGGCGGATCCATATACTGTAAGTCTGGCCCAAACCGAAACCTTCCGCCCAAATCGCGGGTGTAATGCACACCGAGGGATTCATCATCAGGCACAGGATAGATCAGTCGATCAAAGGGCGCTGTGCCTGTCATGCTAAACCAACTGCCTTTTGCAAAATGCTGTTCGGGTATTTGCACCGCTGGAAGCCCTTTAATTTTGCGGGCCACATCCCAAGCGCCAAGCCCCGCCGCGTTAATCAGGTTCTTGCATTTCAACTGCGTTCCATCAGCATCCGCGACGTGTAATTCAAAGCCATCTGAAACGGGAATGACATGATCCAATGGCGAACCAAACGCCACGAAAGCACCCTCGGCCTCTGCCTCTCCGAGCAGCGACAAAATGAACGCAGGCGCATCCACGATCCCTGTGCTTGGTGACAGGATCGCGCCTTTGCACGCGAGCGCAGGTTCCATTGCAATGGCATCCGCCGCAGTGACTTGGCGTAGATCATCCACACCGTTACCAACCGCATTTGCGATCAACGCTGGGATCTTCGCCACATGGCTGTCCCGCACCGCCACGATCAGTTTTTGCGTTTTTTCGAACGGCACATGTCGATCAGCACAATAATCATACAGCATCTGTTTGCCCGCAACGCACAACTTGCCGCGCCAAGACCCCGGTTCGTAATAGATACCCGCGTGAATAACTTGCGAATTGCGCGATGATGTATGCAGCGCAATCCGCTCTTCGGCCTCTAGGATCAGAACCTCATGCCCTTGGCGTGCCAGCTTGCGCGCCACCGCAATCCCAACAACGCCCGCGCCCACGACAACTGTTTGGACTTCATCCATCTGCGTGTGTCATCCGATCCGCGACCTTTTCGGCAATCATAATGGTGGGCGCATTGGTATTCCCACCCACCAGTCGCGGCATCACGGAGGCATCAATCACACGCAACCCATCAACACCGTGGACGCGACATTCAAGGTCCACAACTGCCATGCCATCAACGCCCATCTTACACGTCCCGACAGGGTGATAGATCGTATCTGCCCGCGCCCGAATGTCGGCTTCCAGTGCGGCATCGCTGCGGTCGTGGTCGTACAAACGTTTGCCGCGCCACGGAGCGAGCGGTTCTGCCTCCATGATCCGTTCCACAATCCGCGCCCCTGCTTTCAAGGTTTTGAGGTCGTCCGGGTTGCTTAGATATTGTGGATCAATCAGCGGCGCGGATTTAGGATTGCTGTCTTTCAGACCCACCCGCCCAACACTTTTGGGGCGCAGCACGCAGACGTGACAACTGTACCCGTCTTTTAGATGAATTTTACGCAAGTGATCATCCACAATGGCGCAGACGAAATGTAGCTGTATGTCAGGACGATCCAAACTTTGGTTCGTGCGCAGGAATCCAGCGCCTTCGGCAAATGGCGTTGCGAAGAGCCCAGTTCCGTCTTTGCGCCACCGCATCCCTGCCTTGATCAGACGCAGTAAACCCGCAGGGTTCAACCCAACCACATCGGGTCGTTTTGAATGATAGCTGAGGATGTAATCTAAATGATCTTGTAGGTTCTGCCCAACCCCTGGTAACTCATGCGCAACATCTATGCCGTGATCGCGCAATTCATCTACGGGACCGATGCCCGACAACATTAGCAACTGCGGCGACCCAAACGCACCGCTGCACGAAATAACCTCTTTCTTGGCCCGCACCACTTGTACGCCACCCTTGTCATATTCCAAACCGACAGCGCGGCCATTTTCCAGCAGGATACGGCGCGCGCGGGCCTTGATCACGACAGTCAAATTGGGGCGATCCATAATGGGAAACAGATACGCCGCCGCTGCTGAACATCGCTCGCCTTTGTACGGGCCGTCGTGGAATTGAGTCACTTGATACGGGCCAACGCCTTCTTGCCGCTCGCCGTTGAAATCGTCGTTGCGGCGAATTTGCAGACCTTCTGCCGCTTTGAAAAACGCATCCGTAATCCCGCGTGGTTCCGATTGATCGCCGACCTGTAAAGGGCCTTTGTTCCCGTGCAAATCAGAAGCCCCCCAAGCATTGCCCTCGGACTTCAGGAAATATGGCAGCACGTCTTCCCAGGCCCAACCCTCACACCCAAGATTAGCCCATTCGTCGTAATCTTTCTGATGCCCACGCACGTACAACATCGCGTTGATTGCGCTTGATCCGCCCAAGGCTTTGCCACGTGGCTGAAACCCGCGTCTGTTGTTCAACTCTGGCTGTGGTTCGGTTTTCAATGCCCAATTGTTGATCGGCGGGCGACCTGAAATCATCGCAGCAACCAACGCAGGCGCGCGAATAGCGAGGTCTCTGCCACCGCCGCCAGCTTCCAACAGGCAGACCGAAACGGAAGGATCCGCGCTTAGGCGGTTGGCCATCACGGACCCCGCCGACCCGCCACCAACAATCACATAGTCAAAATCCATCTTCGTCTCCCCTCTTTAGAAAAGCGTAAACGCTGCAATTGGGTTGCGCCAATAAAAAAGGCCCGCACTTATCTGCGGGCCTTTCGAAGTACGTGAGGTCAGAGGTTAGCTTCGCAGCGTACCGCCGGTGGCCTTCGCCACTTTCTCAACGATCTTAGCACTGACCGCTTCAATATCTTTGTCCGTTAGCGTCGCGTCGTTGGGTTGCAGGCGCACTGTTATGGCGACGGATTTTTTGCCCTTACCCATCTGCTCCTCGGCTTTAGAACCCGTGAACTGGTCAAACACAGACGCATCCGTGATCAACGCTTTGTCCGCGCCCTTGGCCGCATTGATCAACGTCAAAGCCTCAACTTCACTGTCCACGACGAAGGCGAAATCGCGATCTACGGCTTGCAGGTCTGAAATGTGCAAAGCAGGTCGTGTGGAAGTCGATTTCTTTGGGAAAGGCGGTTTCGCCACATGCACCGCAAAAGCAACCGCCGGTCCTTTCACACCCATCGCCTTTAGAACCTTAGGATGAATTTCCCCAAAGCCCGCAAGCACATTTTTCGGCCCAAGCGACAGCTTACCCGACCGACCAGGGTGCCACCAAGTGTTTGCTCCGCGCAGCACCGTCAGCTTTTCAGGTGCGCCAATGGCGGACAAAACAGCCTCCGCATCCGCCTTTGCATCAAACGTGTCCACAGCACGTCGCGCGCCAAACGGATCACGCGGGCCTGTGTGCCCAACCAGCAAACCTGTGGCCAGAACTTCCTGCTCTTCAGGCTCGCCGCCATGGAACACAGGACCAACCTCAAACAGCGCCAAATCCGCATAGCCGCGTGCTTGGTTCCGCGCCGCAGCAGCCAACAATCCGGGCAGCAAAGACGGGCGCATATGGCTCATCTCGCTTGAAATTGGATTGCCCAGCATCACCGCATCTGACCCACCGCCAAACATTTCAGCGGACGCCTTATCGATAAACGAATAGGTCACACACTCATTGTAGCCCAAGGCTGCAACCGTGCGCCGCGCCATTGCTTCGCGCTTTTGCATGGGTGTCAGGATCGGCTTTGCCACACCTACAGACGCACGCGGCAACGGCACACCTTCCAGTTTCGTGAGCGACGCAATCCGCGCCACTTCTTCCACCAAATCGGCCGAGCCGAGCACATCAGGACGCCACGTCGGCGGCGTCACTTGATCGCCTTCAACGGTGAAGCCCAAAGCCTCCAACGTTTCAACTTGCGTCGCGGCAGGGATCGTCATGCCAACCAGTGACTGCACACGATCCGTGTCCAGCTTATACTGCCGCGTCACATCTGGCACTTCGCCTGCAACCACGATTTCTGATGCTTCCCCACCGCAATACTCTTGGATCATCGCCGTGGCCTGATCCAATCCATCACGCGAAAACGCAGGGTCTATACCCCGTTCAAACCGATACCGCGCATCTGAATTGATCTTCAAAATACGACCCGTTTGCGCCACACGGATCGGCGTCCAATACGCGCTTTCCACGAACACATTCACCGTGTCTTCAGTGCACCCCGTTTCCGCGCCGCCCATGACACCTGCCAAACTCTCAACAGCCTCGTCATCCGAAATCGCCAGCATCCCAGCCGACAGCGTGTATTCTTTGTCATCCAAGGCAACGAGCGTTTCGCCACCTTTGGCACGATGTACGCGTAAGTTGCCTTTAACTTTATCCGCATCAAATACGTGCAACGGGCGGTTTTGATCGTAGGTGAAAAAATTCGTCACATCGACCAGCATGGAAATCGGCCGCAAGCCAATTGCCTTCAGGGCCGCTTGCATCCACGCAGGGGACGGCCCGTTTTTCACACCCTTGATGACGCGACCGAAAAACACAGGACAATCATCGAGCGTATCCGCATCAATCGAAACGCTGATATCGGACGGCCCTGTTGTCTCAATCTCTGGCGTCGGGCACGGCAACAATGTCCCCAACCCCCGCGCCGCCAAATCTCGTGCAATGCCCCGCACACCGAGCGCATCTGGGCGGTTCGGCGTGATCGCAATGTCGATCATCGGGTCAATCTTTTCAGGCGCGTTCTTTGCAAGCCAATCCACGAACTTCGACCCAACAGCAGGCTCCCCAGACAATTCGATAATCCCGTCGTGTTCTTCGGACAGCTCCAGCTCTTTCTCGGACGCCATCATCCCAAAGCTCTCGATCCCGCGAATTTTGCCAACACCGATGGTGATATCGAGCCCCGGGACATACATGCCCGGTTTGCACAGCACCACATGGATGCCCGCCCGCGCGTTCGGCGCACCGCAAATGATCTGCTGCATACCATCGTCGGTTTCCACCTGACACACCCGCAACTTATCCGCATCAGGATGCTTTTCAGCCTCTTTCACATACGCGACGGTAAAATCCCCCAACGTGTCCATTGGATTTACCACATCCTCAACCTCAAGCCCGAGGTCGGTCAGCGCGTAACAAATCTCCTCAACCGAGGCGTCTGTTTCCAAATGGCGTTTCAGCCAAGACAGTGTGAATTTCATGGGATCATTTCCGTATATCAGCGTTGGAGTGGGAATATCCCAAAGAGCAAAGGATTAAAAGACCAACGTAGGGCGGGTTTAAACCCGCCATCACCCCAATAAGATACCAAATAGTATTGAAATTTAAATACCAAAAGGTATCATATTAACTATGCCACCCGAACAACCCACATTCCGCGCCCTAGCCGACCCCACCCGCCGCCAAATCCTGCGGCTGTTGAACGGGAAGGATATGACTATAGGCGAATTGACCGAGCAGTTTCCGATGACGCGGGCGGCGGTGAAGAAACACCTAGGAATTTTAGTGGAAGGCGGGCTGATAAGCGTAGAGGTAAAAGGCCGCGAACGCATCAATCGTCTGGAGCGAGACGCGTTTGCAGTTGTGACAGAGTGGGTGGACGGGTTTGAAGCGCCAGCCGAGGATCGGTTGGCGGCGTTAAGACGGTCGGTGGCTAGGGAGTGGGGTTAAACGGGTCAGTACCAAATTAATTTTTGTCGGCTTTGGTCAGTGGAAGCGGAACCCTTGAAGCTCCATAGTAGCCGAAAGCCGACCATGCA
>CALLAV010000317.1 GCA_938001995.1 uncultured Amylibacter sp.
GGAACTTCGTGCATCCGCAAGGCCATCGCGATATTCATCGCCACGCCCCCCGGAATCCGCAAAATTCGCCCTGGCACATCATGGCCTGCTTTCATGTGACGATCAGAGCGGCCAACAATGTCCCACAAAACGGAACCGATACAATGGATGGGGGTAGGGGAGGTCATAGAGGCTTTTTGCCGCCATTCAAATCCAGATGCAACCAAGCTCTTTTTTGTTTTCCAAATATCCGCGGGGGAATTGGCCTTTTGGCCAAGGGGGCCGGCGAGGCCCCAACCCGCCCGCCGCAGGCGTTCCTGTTCTTACTATTCCCCCTTGCCACCATCCAAACTCCCCCCTATACGCTGCCTTACTTAAATCCACAGGCGGGACTTGCGGGTTGGTAGGGGAGAAATCCTTACGAACTCCACCGGTTGGATCATCCGATCCTTCTCCCGCTGAGGCTAAACCGGAAAAGGAAGACCACAATGGCTCTACCAGAGTTCACATTGCGCCAACTGCTCGAAGCAGGCGTACACTTCGGCCACCAGACACACCGCTGGAACCCACGCATGGGTCAGTACATCTATGGCCAACGTAACGGCATTCACATTCTCGACCTGACACAAACTGTTCCGCTTCTTGACCAAGCGTTGCAAGTGACACGCGAAACAGTTGCCAAGGGCGGCCGTATCCTGTTCGTCGGCACAAAGCGTCAGGCATCCAAAGCGGTTGCAGAAGCAGCCGAGCGCTCCGCACAATACTACATGAACCACCGCTGGTTGGGTGGCACGCTGACAAACTGGCAAACAGTGTCCAAGCGTATCGCGCACCTTAAGAACCTCGACGAAAAACTCGGCGGCGAAGCTTCTGGCCTCACCAAGAAAGAATTGTTGGGCATGGAACGCGAGCAGGCCAAACTGCAAGCGTCCTTGGGCGGCGTTCGCGAAATGGGCGGCACACCTGACCTGATCGTTGTGATCGACACCAACAAAGAATCCCTTGCGGTGGCAGAAGCCAACAAACTGGGCATTCCCGTGATTGCTGTGCTTGATTCCAACTCTGCACCTGAAGGCATCGATTACCCGATCCCTGGCAACGACGATGCGGCCCGCGCAATCGCGCTTTACACCGACCTGATCGCCCGTGCGGCGCTTGACGGTATGGCGTCCGCAATGGGTTCCGCTGGTATCGACATCGGTGCGGCTGAAGAAGCACCTGTTGAAGAAGCTGTCGCAGACGCTCCAGCCGAAGCCTAATCGGCCTCAAAACTGATATTCGGGGGTGCAAGATCGCGCCCTCGACCCCCGTACTTTAGGAGAGATAAAGATGGCTATCACAGCTGCACTCGTAAAAGAACTGCGCGAAAAATCTGGCGCAGGCATGATGGACGCGAAAAAAGCGCTCACAGAAGTAGACGGCGACATGGAAGCTGCCATGGACTGGCTGCGCACCAAAGGTCTCGCAACTGCTGCGAAAAAATCCGGCCGTACTGCGGCAGAAGGCCTTGTGGCTGTCAAAGTAGACGGCGGCACAGGTGTTGCGGTTGAAGTGAACGCGGAAACCGACTTTGTTGGTAAAAACGCTGAATTCCAAGCCATGGTTGGCGGCATCGCAAACGCTGCAATCGGTGTGGACGATGTTGAGGCGCTGAAAGCGGCTGACATGGGCGGCAAAACTGTTGAAACAGCTGTCACAGACGCTATCGCCAAAATCGGTGAGAACATGTCTGTGCGTCGTATGGCCAAAGTGTCTGGCGATGTGATCGGGTCTTATGTGCACACAGCTGCGGCTGATGGCATGGGCAAAATCGGTGTTCTGGTTGCGCTGAAAGGCGGCGACGAAGGTCTGGCCAAGCAAATCGCAATGCACGTTGCGGCTGCGGATCCACGCCCACAGTCCCTGACCGAAGCAGACCTAGACCCAGCGGTTGTTGCAAAGGAAGAGAAAATCCTGACCGACCAAGCCCGCGAGTCTGGCAAGCCAGAGAACATCATCGAAAACATGATCAAGGGCCGCATGAAGAAATTCTTCTCCGAAGTGACCCTTGTGAACCAGTCTTTCGTGATCAACCCTGACGTGACCGTTGGCCAAGCTGCCAAAGACGCAGGCGCAGAAATCCTCGGTTTTGTCCGTCTGGAAGTTGGCGAAGGCATCGAGAAAAAAGAAGAAGATTTTGCAGCAGAAGTTGCAAAAACAATGGGCGGCTAAGATTTATCAGTTTTCCCAGTCTTTGGGGTATTGCAAGTCGATACAAACTGAAAAATCCAAACCCTTGTTTCTAGACATTAAGCCCCGCCACAGCGCGGGGCTTTTTTTGTTTCCCTACAAAAGCCATTTAAAAACGCTCCTGAATACAGCAAACTCTTCAAAACATCTATTGGACCTTACGGACCTATGTCGCCTTTCAAAGCAGTCCTATTCACGATCATTATCTTTTGCGCTGTGCCGATCCCGGCACGCGCCCAAGATATCACGGACGCCGATCTACGACGCGCCGCAGACAGGATCGCGGCTGTTCAAGGCATAGATACACTTATGCAAACCTGCCCCGCTGACACCAAAGGGTCGCGCACACCTTGGTTGCGCTGGCTTTTCAACGTGCAAGGGCCTTGGGCGCTCAACACCTGTTCCGCAAATTTCGACCAATGCTTAGACGCCTGCACCAAAAGCAGTGATGGAACCGCCTGTCGCGCTGTGGCACGCGTGGTTGAGGCTAATAACAAAGAAACCTACGACCTGACGCGGCGCCAAGGCTACACACTGGCCTGCGCGCTCGGCAACGCGTCTGGTTGCACGAACCGCGGCGCAAATCTGCGCAACGCCATATCTGAAATTGACCCGTATTCTCAAACTGATGCTGCAATACTGGAGGACTGCCACACGCGCCTATTCGCAGCAGCCTGCACGGACGGCGATGCCTGGGGCTGCGCTATGGAAGGGCAGGCGCGCCGTTTGGGGGAAGGCGGCCCCCAAGACATCGGCATCGCAATCAAACGCCTGAACAAAGCCTGTACCATAAGCAATGGAGCAGAAGGTCAAGAGACAGGCGCAGCACCATGCCGTTTTGCCAAACGACAATTGGAGTTGATCCAAGACAACTAACGCCGTGCCGCCAGCGCCGATTAGAACGTCGGTTCCCAGCACAGATATGAGCATTCAAAATGCGATACACCCCCAAGAATATGCCGTAGGGGAACAACCATGTCAGCACCAACAAAAGACTTTCAGAAATTCAGCTTTGGCACACAGGTGCGCAAATCCCCATACTCCGACGCGGCGCTGCGCTGGGGCGCACGGGGGTTTTCCGTCTACAACCACATGTACATCCCGCGCGATTTTGGCGATCCCGTGCAAAACTTCTGGAATCTCGTGAACGACGCAATCCTGTGTGATGTTGCGGTCGAACGCCAAGTGGAGATCACAGGCCCAGACGCCGCTGTATTCACCCAATTCCTATCCTGCCGCGACCTGTCAGAATGTGAAATCGGCCAATGCAAATACGTGCTGATCACGGATCAGGATGGCGGCATCATCAACGACCCGATCTTGCTGAAACTCGCCGAAAACCACTTCTGGCTCTCTATCGCCGACAGCGATGTGCTGCTCTGGGCCAGGGGCCTTGCTGCCACATCCAGCTATGACGTGCAGATTTGCGAACCCGATGTCTCTCCGCTGCAACTTCAGGGGCCAAAATCCCGCGATATCTTACGCGCCGCCTTTGGTGATGCCCCAGCGGACCTCAAATACTATCGCTTCATGGAAGTTGACTGGAACGGCGTGCCGCTGATCATTTCGCGCACAGGCTGGTCGAGCGAACTTGGCTATGAAATCTTCCTGCGCGATGGCTCTGCAGGGGACGCACTTTGGGAACACATTATGGCCGTGGGCGAACCCATGGGTCTGCGTCCGGGTCACACGTCAGCCATCCGTCGAATAGAGGCGGCGATGCTGTCCTATCACGCCGATATGACGCTCGCAAACAACCCCTATGAAATGGGCATGGATCGTCTTGTGGACCTAGATATGGACGCCGATTTTGTCAGCAAAGCGGCCCTCACCAAGATCAAGGAAAACGGCGTGTCACAGCAGTTCGTCGGCCTTGTCATCGACGGCCCCGCGCTCAGCGGCGCCAACGATGAAAACTGGGCACTGGTGAACGGCGCGGACATCGTTGGCTACATCACATCCGCCATCAATTCCCCACGTCTGAACCAGAACATCGCGCTGGCAATGGTGCAGGCAGATCAGGCGGCCGTTGGCACGAAACTCACCGTTCAAATGCCAGAGGGCAACCGTCTGGCCGAGGTCGTTCCAAAACCCTTCTTCGACCCGAAAAAGGCAATCGCTGCTAAGGCATAACAGGCGCCATCGACCCCAAACCAAGGCGTGCTTCTATGCAATTAGCCTGAAGCATCATTGGCCTGAGGTCGGGCAATCGACTTTTTCACCCTCTAACCAAATACTACCAGTGTCGTTGTTATAATTTGTGCCGAGAATATGCATGCACTGGTTATAGGTCCCAGACACTTTGATTGTTCCGACCGCCCGCGGACTGGGGTTGGCGACAGACATCCTTGTGGCACGTACATACATATCGGTCCTTGGCTTTTCGACCCGGCCGACAAATGCGTCTTGTTCTACACCGACAAGGCCAGGGAAATACCACCGGTCTGTGTTGTTCGTATTTCCGAGATATGACCACCCAACCACTTTTGCCCCAGATGCCACACCGACAGAGGCTTCTACATCATCCGTGTTTGGGTCTTTACCTTTTGTGAGCCCAAATATGGCTTTGGCGCCATTGAATACGGAATTAACCGTTTCTTTTCCCGATGTTCCACTCATGCTCAAAACCGATAAGGCAACGCCTCCAATAATTGTAAGTGAGCCGATAATGCTTGCCATAGTTTTCAAACGACTTTCCAATTGGAGGAATAAAGACTTTGGCTTTTCGGTTTCAATAATTTTAACCAGAACGGGTTCCATGAATAACTGCCCAATATAAAGTTTTGTAAATGCCGTTGAACAGTAAAAGATGATTTAGAAAAATCAAACCCCTTGCCCCTGTCACAGATTAGATTGTTCGCCAATGTCCCAAAACACGCCGACCATTCCAAGCAGCGCCTGTTCGCAAACATCCTTGCGAACATGTTCGTTCGGCGCGTGCTGGGAACATCCCGCATAGGAATGAGGCACCCAGACCGTCGGCATCCCAAGGATATCGCTGAAACAATGGTTCGGTATCCAGCCCGCCAAGTTCGG
>CALLAV010000318.1 GCA_938001995.1 uncultured Amylibacter sp.
GCTTCTTCAAGCTGGCGCATCAGTTGCCGATGAAGTGGATCGCGAAGGATACAAAGTTGTTCGATACTTTGACAAAACACTTTCACGTAAAGGGAAGCGGGTGTTTTCAAAGGCCTTTGTTGAATACGGCTACTTCAGCGCTTTTGCTGTGTCCGCAACTGAGGGCGAAGCGACCTATGGTTACACGGTTGGAACCTCAGATCGAGACTTTGCACAGAAACAAGCTTTGGCAAACTGCAACGGTTATTTGAAAACGAATGGTGAAAAGGGGCCTTGCAAGCTTTATGCCGAAGTTATCCCATCCAGCAAACAGCGTGTTCACATTGTAAATGGTGACACCTTGTCTCAATGGTCAGCACAAGGATACGCGCGCTATTTGACGGATCAAAAGAACCCTTTCAAGGCGTTTGCATACACAAAAAACGGCGGTTGGGCCTATGGCAAAAGCGCTGCAAGTGCAGAAGATGCCCAGCGGAAAGCCCTTAAAAAATGCAGGGGGTACACAAAGAAAACCTCCTCCCTTCCCAAAGACATCACAAATTGCCGGCTCGCTCCATGAGTCAACCAAAGTCAGGCTGACGGTACTTATGGAGCTCTCCAGACGGACTAGCATCTACCGCAAGAAATCCTTTTTCGTGGTGGTGTCGTTTTAGGGATAGTTTTCTTAATCACATTAAGTAAATTTCATTGAATAATTACATTTTAGGAAATTTATTTAATGAACTCTCTCTTTTCTGCCGAAACACTCGTTTTGCTGGCGGGGCTCACCTATGTTTTAGGGTATCTTACGATCAATCAGGTGATTTTGCGTCTTTTGATCCTGCTGGGGACAGGATTCTATATTTGGTATTATGCAGTTGCAGCCGAAGAGCCTCTTTGGACTGCGATTTGGACCAGCTTGGCGATCGGCGCTGCGACCTTGCTGGGTTTGATCGCCTTGATTGGCCGAAATTCCCCGTTGATGATCCCCAAAAGTGATCGCGATATTTATCCGCAGTTTCATGGCATGGTTCCTGGCGATTTTCGCGCACTTGTGCGTATGGGGCGGCGTTATGTCGTTGACCAAGACACTGTTATGACGACCGAAGGCAGCCCCGTCGAAAAGCTGCATTTCGTAACACGTGGCGCGATGGATGCCGAAAAGAAGGGCGTTGCGTTTACGTTGCCCCCGCAGATTTTTGTGGGTGAAGTTGCGTTTATGATGGAGCGGGACAGTTCCGCCACAACGATTCTAAAGGCAGGATCGGAAGTGATAGAGTGGGACGTGGAAAAACTGAAACGCAAAAGCCGCCGCAGCACGCGGTTTAAATTGGCGCTAGAGGCCGTGATTTCACGAGATTTGGCACTTAAAGTTGCTTACGCAATTGCAGTGAAAGTTGATGAACCCTAAATCGTGTTAAAAGTTCGTTTTCTGTGCATTTTAGCGGTTGAACCCGCTTTGCAACAGGAGTACATCAGGCTTCTAAATTGGCGCGGGGTGGAGCAGCCCGGTAGCTCGTCAGGCTCATAACCTGAAGGTCGTAGGTTCAAATCCTACCCCCGCAACCAACTTAGTTTCCCTTAGACTGGTATTTGAAGGCAGCCTCTTGGCGCCCTAAGTTCGTTTGTTGTTTCTCCGAGTCACAATTTTGATCAAAATTCCCCAATTTCCGTAAGAAACTTTACAAAAAATCAGTTGAAAACCATTGGATTACGGGATTTTTGACAGAATTGGCTGTATGCGTTGACTAAAGTTGCTGTGTTCGGTCAATTGTATGGAACACGCTTATTGGATTTTGTGGGAGGACATACCAATGCCAGCTGACGGCTCTAACCCTGAAATGATCGAAGTGCCTGCGGAGATCGCAGCGAATGCGCATATTAATGCAGCGCAGTATAAGGCGATGTATGACGCGTCCATTGCCGATCCAGAAGCGTTTTGGGGAGAGCAAGGCAAGCAGTTGCAGTGGTCCAAGCCGTACACGAAGGTGAAAAATACGACCTATGAACATCCAGGCGTTTCGATAAAGTGGTTTGAAGACGGCGAGTTGAATGTCTCTGAGAACTGTATTGACCGCCATCTGGCAACGCGCGGCGAACAGACGGCCATCATTTGGGAACCCGACAGCCCGACCGAAGCATCCAAGCATATCACTTACAATGAATTGCACACGCACGTGAGCAAGATGGCAAATGTCTACAAATCGCTTGGTGTGACCAAAGGCGATCGGGTGATCCTTTATATGCCGATGATCCCAGAGGCCGCTTATGCGATGCTGGCCTGCGCACGGATCGGCGCGATCCATTCCATTGTTTTTGGTGGCTTTTCCTCGGATGCGCTGGCTGCACGGATCAAAGGCAGCGCCGCCAAGCTGGTTGTCACCGCAGATCAAGCCCCGCGTGCTGGTAAGGCGACACCGCTGAAAACCAACGCGGATGCAGCGATGGAGATTTCTGGCGATGTGAACATGTTGGTGGTGGAACGCACGGGTGCGGATGTCGGTATGAAGGCAGGACGCGATCATTCTTATACTGCGATGATGGCAGCGGCGTCTGCGGATTGCCCTGCTGAACAGATGAACGCTGAAGATCCGTTGTTTATCCTTTACACGTCAGGGTCCACCGGAATGCCGAAGGGCGTTGTCCATTCGACAGGTGGCTATCTTCTCTATGCATCGATGACACATAAGTATGTGTTCGATTACAAAGATGGTGATATTTTCTGGTGTACGGCGGATGTCGGCTGGGTCACGGGGCACAGCTATATTGTTTATGGCCCACTGGCGAACGGGGCGACAACGCTGATGTTCGAAGGTGTTCCGACATACCCTGATGCCAGCCGTTTCTGGCAGGTCTGTGAAGAGCATAAGGTGAACCAGTTTTACACCGCACCGACCGCCATTCGCGCGTTGATGGGCCAAGGGGACAGCTTTGTTGAAAAATGCGATCTGTCGTCCCTGCGCATTCTTGGCACTGTGGGTGAACCGATCAATCCAGAGGCGTGGAATTGGTATAACACCGTGGTCGGCAAAGGGAATTGCCCGATTGTGGATACATGGTGGCAGACGGAAACAGGTGGGCATCTAATGACGCCACTGCCGGGTGCGATTGCGACGAAGCCCGGTTCCTGTACCTTGCCATTCTTTGGAGTGCAGCCTGTGATTTTGGAACCAACGACGGGTGAAGAGATTACCACGGTTGAGGCCGAAGGTGTGTTGTGTATGAAAGACAGCTGGCCCGCACAAATGCGCACAGTCTACGGCGACCATGATCGGTTCGTGAGTACGTATTTCGCGGATTATAAGGGCTATTACTTCACAGGTGATGGCTGCCGCCGCGACGCGGATGGGTATTACTGGATTACAGGCCGCGTGGATGATGTGATCAACGTGTCGGGGCACCGTATGGGCACGGCCGAGGTTGAAAGTGCGCTTGTGGCGCATGACAAAGTGGCCGAAAGCGCGGTTGTTGGCTATCCGCATGATATCAAGGGACAGGGGATTTACGCCTATGTTACGCTGATGTCAGGCGAGGAGCCGACGGAAGAGTTGCGTAAGGAACTGTCTGATTGGGTGCGTAAGGAAATTGGGCCGATTGCCAAGCCCGATTTGATTCAGTGGGCACCTGGGCTGCCGAAAACGCGGTCTGGTAAGATCATGCGGCGGATTTTGCGCAAAATTGCTGAGGATGATTTTGGTGCGTTGGGAGATACCTCGACGTTGGCCGACCCAAGTGTCGTGGATGACCTGATCGAGAATCGGATGAACCGCTGACGGTGGGATTGAGTATTTTTGCAGAGAAGAATGTAGGGCGTTGGAGCATTCCAGCGCCCTTTTTCTATGCAAAGGGGTCAGAGGGGTATTTTACATGGGCGAGGTAAAGGCCGTGTGGCGGGCAGACGGTGCCGCAGGCGGCGCGATCGCGCGCTTCAAGTGCTTCACGAACGCGGTCGGCCTGCCATGAGCCTGCGCCAACGTGTTCTAAGGTGCCGACAAAGCTGCGAACTTGGTTGTGGAGGAAGCTGCGCGCGCGGATTTGGAAACGGTATTCCGTACCGCCTTCGTAATCGTGTTCTGTGATTGAAAGTTCGTCGAGTGTTCGCACGGGGCTGTCTGCTTGGCAGATAGTGGAACGAAACGTCGTAAAGTCTTGGCGGCCTAACAGGTGCTGTGTGCCTGCCTGCATCGCAGCGAGGTCAAGGGGTTTGCGGACTTGCCACACGAGGCCGTCGTCGTGGGTGACAGGGGCGCGGCGGGCCACGAGGCGGAAGTGGTAAGTGCGTTCGAGTGCGGAGAACCTTGCGTGGAAATCATCGTCTACGCGGGCACAGTTGGTGATCGCGATTGGGTTCGGTTTTAGGTGGAAGTTTAACGCCTCGGACAGGCGAAATGGATCCCATTCGGTTGCCATATCGAGGTGGGCAACTTGACCTGTGGCGTGTACGCCTGCGTCGGTGCGGCCTGCGCCTTGGATGCCAGCATGGTCTTTTTCCAGCGTACAGAGCGCGGATTCGATGCAGCCTTGGACCGAGGTGAGGTCCGTTTGGCGTTGCCAGCCCACAAAGGGTTTGCCGTGGTATTCGATTTTGAGCGCGTATCTGGGCATTTCAGTGCGATACCTTGTGGATGCGCGTTTGCCAAGTCTATGAAATTGGGCGTCGGGACCCTACATATGTGGGGAAGCGTTGAAGGAATACGGTTATTTTAGGCATCGGCACAGTGATTGATGGCATCGCACGGCGGGTAGAATACCTGTCTGACGGGGTGAGTGAGACGTTTTTTGAGCCTGTTATTCGTCTGGGTGTGACGGGGTTGAGCCGTGCGGGGAAGACGGTGTTTATCACGTCTTTGGTCGCTAACCTACTGGACCGAGGGCGGATGCCTGCGTTACGCGCCGCTGGGCAAGGGCGGATTGAGGCGGCGTTTTTGCAGCCGCAGCCCAATGATATTGTGCCGCGCTTTGACTATGAAACGCATCTATCGGCGATGACAGGTAAAGATCCCCATTGGCCTGAAAGCACGCGGGCGATTTCGCAGTTACGACTGTCCTTGAAGGTGGCGCCTGCGGGTGTTCTTTCGGCGTTAAAATCTGCGCGGACGGTTCATATTGATATTGTCGATTATCCAGGTGAATGGTTGCTGGATTTACCGCTGATGGAGCAAAGCTTTGTGCAGTGGTCCGAAGGTGCAATTGCGCTGGCACGTGGCCCTGCGCGGTCAGAGATGGCGGCAGAGTGGTTGGCGCTGTTGGATCAGACGGATGGCGCAGAGGCGTTGGAAGAGCCGACTGCGCAAAAGCTGGCGACGGCGTTTACCGCGTATTTGCAAGCGTGCCGTGCGGCTGGGCTGTCGGCTTGTGCGCCAGGGCGGTTTTTAATGCCCGGTGATTTGGCGGGATCACCTGCACTGACCTTTTCGCCTTTGTTACCAAATGATGCGCCGCGCAGATCGTTGGCACGGGAAATGGCGCGGCGGTACGAGGCATATAAAGGGCAGGTGGTCTATCCCTTCTTTCGAGATCATTTTTCGCGGATAGATCGGCAGGTTGTGCTGGTCGATTCGCTCGGTGCGATCCATGCAGGTCCGCAAGCCGTGGGTGATTTGCGTGATGCACTGGCAGAGATTATGGAAACCTTTAAGGCAGGGCGGAACGGCTGGTTGTCAGCATTACGCGGTAAGTCGGTGGAACGAGTGTTATTCGCAGCCACCAAAGCGGATCATTTGCATCAGAACCAGCATCAGGCGTTAACCCATATTGTGGGCGCTTTGGTGCGCTCGGCCAAAAGCAAAGCGGAATATCAAGGGGCGCGGACTGATGCAATGGCGATCGCGTCTTTGCGCGCAACGACCGAGGAAACGCGCAAGCATGATGGCGAGACGCTCGATTTGGTAAGGGGGCGTTCTTTGGAAACGAATAAGCAAGTCGCTATGTTTGCAGGCGCGCTGCCCGAGGATCCAACTGTCTTGCTAAAACCAGCGGAGGCGGATCAACAAGGCTGGCTTGATGGGGAATACGCCGTGATGGGCTTTGCGCCCGCCGAGGTAACACTGAAAGCAGGAGACGGGCCGCCGCATATTCGGCTCGATCGCGCGGCGGAGTTTTTGATCGGGGATCGGTTGGGATGAGCAAGAAACCTGTGGTCATTGAACTCGATGTTTCCGAACCTGTGCCGACGCCTGCAGAAGCGCCTGTTGTTGTTAGCGAAGCCCCTGCGCCTGCGTTGGAACACGGGTTACGATTTGCGGCCGGGCGTCGCGGGTTTGGGATCTGGAAGCTGTTTTGGGCGGCGTTTGTCGCATTGATCACATTCATGATCGGCGTGTTCATCTGGGACTTTGCGGCCGAGATGTTGGCGCGGAATGTCTGGTTGGGTCGGGCAGCGCTTGGTCTGCTTGGGCTTGCTGTGCTGGCGTTGTTGATTGTGGCAGGGCGGGAATTGGCGACGCTGTCGCGGTTAAAACGGATCGATGGCCTGCGGGCCGAAGCAGAGGCCGTGACCCAAAGTGGAGACATGGCGCAAGCGCAGGCGTTTCAGGGGCGGTTGCTTAGGCTGTATCATGGGCGGGCAGATGTGCGCTGGGCCGTGGCTGAACTAGAAGATCGCAAGGCGGATGTGTTTGACGCGGCAGCGGTTGTGCAGGTGACCGAAACGCAGTTGATGCGCGCGCTCGACGATCAGGCGCAAGGCTGTATTGAAAACGCGGCGCGGCAGGTGGCGACGGCGACGGCGATTGTGCCGCTCGCGCTGGCGGATGTGGTGGTAGCGTTGACTTCGAACCTGCGGATGATCCGACAGATTGCACAGATTTACGGGGGGCGGTCTGGCACGTTTGGGGCGTGGCGGTTGACCAAAGCCGTGGCGGCGCATTTGGTGGCAACGGGGGCTGTGGCCATCGGCGATGATCTGATTGGGTCGGTTGCGGGGGGCGGTGTTCTGTCCAAGGTGTCGCGGCGGTTTGGCGAGGGTGTGATCAACGGGGCGCTGACGGCGCGGGTTGGCGTTGCGGCGATGGAGGTGTGTCGTCCGATGCCGTTTGTGCATGAAGAAAAGCCGCGTGTGACGGGGATCATTAAGCGCAGTCTGACGGGGCTGTTTGGGAAATCCTAGCGTAGGATCGGTGGGCCGATGGAATGGTGTGCGGATTCAACGCCAAAGCGGAGGCCGCGTCCGATGCGGTGGGCTAGGGTGGACCATTGCAAAGCGAGGTCAGCGGGCAGTTGATCCGAGAGTGTTTTGTCGAACAGAGCGAGCCAGTTGGTGAACATGGTTGGGTCGAGCGCGGAGATACCTGAATGGACCAGCATCGGGTTTCCGTCGTAGCTGCGCTCATGCAAGATGGCGTTGGCCCAGAAGTTGGCAATTTTCGCTTCGTGGGTGCGCCAGATTTCAGGGTCTTTGGATAAGATGCCGTTGAACAGTGGGCCAAGCACATCGTCTGTGCGCACGGCTGCATAAAAGTGTTTCACCACCCGTTCGATCTGACCCCGCGTGACGGGGATGCGTGGAGGCAGTGCGTTCAATTTACGATCCAGACCACGATCAGGCCGAGCGGAAGCCAAAATAGCATGTTGAAAAAGGAACGGAGCAAACCAAGCTCGCCCTTTGGGTCGACCTCGAAGAATTCGCACATCTTGGTGCCGGGCCAAAGGATTGCGTCTGCGATCTTTTCCATTGGGTGATTCCTTTAATTGGTATTTAAGATACGTATTTAATAGGCTTGTTAAATACGTATTGCAAATGCTAATTACGTCGCATGCAAATGACGAAATACACAGACTATGGATTGCGGGTGCTGATGGCGCTGGCGGTGACAGATGAAAAAGCGTTGGGCGCAGGGGCGATTGCGGCGCAGTACGGGATTTCAACGCACCATGTGGCCAAGATCGCAACGGCGTTGGTGGCGGGTGGCTTTGTTGTGTCCGAACGCGGGCGCGGCGGTGGATTGCGGTTGGCGCGTTCAGCGGATCAGATCAGTCTGGGCGCGGTGGTACGGCATCTGTCGGTGGGTGACACGCTGGTGGAATGTTTGGGCGATGGATCGACTTGCTGCGTCGTTCCCGCCTGCGGGTTGCGCGGGCCATTGCAGACCGCGCAAGAGGCGTTCTTTGCCACGCTCGATAAGTATTCCGTGGCCGATACAGTCGTTCAGCGCGACGCATTGAGGTCGCTGTTGGCCAGTTGACCAAGCGAGGTTAGCTCTCC
>CALLAV010000319.1 GCA_938001995.1 uncultured Amylibacter sp.
GTGTCTTTGTCTGCGACGCCGCGCAGGGTGCCATCAAGGTTGTAGGCCCAGCCGTGGTAGGGGCAGATCAGCGCCTTGTTACAAGTGCCGCGATCATCGCCCACAACGCGGGAGCCGCGGTGACGGCAGAGGTTGTGGAAGGCACGGATTTCATCGTCATGGCCGCGGATCACAAGGGCGCGTTCATCGGCAATGTCTAGAGTGACGTATTGGCCTGCGTCCGCGACCTCTGAGATATGGCAGACCAGCTGCCAGTGGGTGCGGAACAGAACGTCCCGTTCAAGGGTGAACAGCTCGTCGGAAAAATAGGTCCACCCAGGCAGGCCCGAACGGTCCCATTCGGCTGGAATTTCGTGTTTTTCATCGAACATTTGATAGTCTCCCCGTCGGCTATGGAACGGTTAAATGCGGTGTTGGGCAAGTGAAAAGTTAAAGATGGCCTTCGGTTTTCAGTTCTGCCGTGACCTGTTCGATCGCGGCGCGGAGCGTTTTGACGAGGAAATCCACGTCTTTGCGCGTGAGCGTGAGGGGTGGTGACATGACGTTCAGGTGGCCGATGGGGCGCACCAACAGGCCCATGGCCTCCGCTGCGTTCGAAATGCGTTTGCCGATGTTTAACGCGTCTGGAAGCAGCTCTTTGGTGACTTTGTTTTTGACGTTTTCTACGCACATCATCAGCTTTTTACCGCGCACGTTGCCGACGATCTCTAGGTCGTTGAGCGTGTTCAACTGTTCCTCAAAATATGCACCAACCTCGGCTGCGTTTTGCAGCAGGTTTTCGCGTTCCATGATTTCGATGTTTTTGAGCGCGGCGGCACAGCAAACAGGGTGGCCTGAATAGGTGTAGCCGCTGGCAAACCAACGGTTTTCGTCGCCTTTGGAAATGACGTCGTGGATGCGGTCGGAATAGATCATTGCGCCCATGGGCAGGTAGCCAGAGGAGAGACCCTTGGCGGAGGTGATGATATCAGGAATGATGCCGAATTCAGCTTCGATCGCGAAGAAGTGGCCAAGGCGACCAAAGGCAGTGACGACCTCATCCGCCACAAACAGGATGTCGTGCTTTTGGCACACCTCCCACATGCGTTTTAGGTAGCCTTCGGGTGGGACGAGGACACCGCCAGAGGCTTGGATAGGTTCGGCAAAAAACGCGCCAACTTTGTCGGCGCCGATTTCTGCGATTTTGGCTTCGAATTCGGCAATCAGTTGGTCGGTGAAGTCGGCTTCGGTTACCCCGTCTTCAGCGCGGTAGTAGTGCGGCGCAGAAATGTGGTGGATACCGTCGCGCAGGTATTGGAACTCTTCGACTTTGTCGGATGCTTTATTGCCGATGGACATCGTAACGAATGTGGAGCCGTGATAGGCCTGATCCCGCGCGATGACGTGGGTTTTTTCGGGGCGGCCTAGGCAATAGTTATAGAACCCAACGAGGCGATAGGCGGTGTCTACTGCGGTGGAACCACCCGTGGTAAATTGCATGTGGTTCAGATCGCCCGGTGTGAGGCTGGCGAGTTTTGCAGAGAGGAGTGCGGCGGGGCCGTTGGTCATATCCACAAATGTGGAAGAGTAGGCCAGTTCGCGCACCTGATCGGCAATGGCGTCGGCCATTTCTTCGCGGCCCAAGCCGATGTTGGTACACCACATGCCGCCGACTGCATCGAGGTAGGTTTTACCGTTCGCGTCCGTCAAATGGCAGCCTTCGCCAGAAGCGACGACCATCGCGCCATCGCGTTCCAAACTGTCGAAATGCGTCCACGGGTGCAGGTTGTGGCGTTGGTCAAGCGCGCGCAAATGCGCTTCGGCGTCGTTCAGGCGGTCTTTGGTCAACATGCTGAAATCCTTTGTGTTGGGAAAAGTAGACAAGAGCCTGCCCCTGTTTTCAAGGGAATTAGTGCGGTTCATGGATGGCATCCTGTGATACTTAAAATCCGCCCTATTTCTAGCCTTGGTTCCTAAGATGACATTAGGATTTGGCTGTGATTGTCGCCTTGAAATCTTTTGAACGAGGGAATCATGGTCGAAAAAGCTGAAAACACTCCCGTAGATACATCTGATCACGTTGTCGGGTCAGAGAATGACGACACCATTGCAGGTGGATATGTCGATGCACAGGGCAATACCGTTTTTGGGGATAAAGGCGACGATCTGGTCAATGGTCACGCGGGTGAAGATACGATTAACACGGGCGATGGGAATGATCTTGCCGCTGGGGACATGGTCGGGAATGAATGGACCTTTGTAAACGGCAAATGGGTGTACAACGCTGATGCCATTTCCGGCGGAAAACCAGTTGAGCGTGACTATGACGATGTGATTACCACGGGGTCGGGCGATGATGTGTTGTTGGGCAATGGCGGTGATGACCAACTGTTCGCGGGATCTGGCGATGATGTGGTCAACGCAGGCACGGGCGATGATCAGGCTTATGGCGGGGACGGTAGCGACCTGCTGAACCTTGAAGACGGCGATGATCTGGGCGTTGGTGGCCGCGGTGCGGATACAATCAACGCGGGTGATGGCAATGATATTGTCTACGGCGACTTGATGGACGGTAATATTCTGCAACCTGCCGCCGATGGATCCAATCCGACAAGTTTTGCACAATATGACGCTTCAAATTCCGGCTGGATGGTAAGTGAGACAGATGGGGAAACCCAAATGACACAATCCGTAAGCACAGACTCTGGATCGACTTACACTGTGTCTTTTGAAGTTGCTGCAAATCTTGCTGGTGGGGCCACGTCCGCCAAGGTCGAAGTGATGTGGAACGGCGAAGTCGTCGGCGAAGTCGAAGTGACCTCTGGTGTCTACGAAAAGTTCAATATCGAAGTGCCAGGAGTGGGCGGCGACGGGGAACTAACGTTCCGCGAAGTTGCCCCAGAAGACACCGGACCAGAAATAAACACAGACGGACCGATAGCGTTCTACAAAACAGACGCAACCATTGGCGGTGAAGAGGTCGAAGTCTCGGCCTTCGCGCCAGGTCAGGCCAAACTGTATCAAGTGATTGACGGGCAGTTAAAAGTCTTTGACCCGAGCACAAACGAATATCAAGACGCGGGCGATCCGACGGGTTTGGGCCTGAATGCAATCGGGTTCAATGTTGAAGATGATCTGATTTACGGCATTGCCAAAAGTGCAGGTGTGGATTCGTTGGGCAACCCTGTGGACGTGCCTGATTTGGTGATGATGGACGCTGAAGGCAACGCGTTCCGTGTCGGCGACGCACCCTACGGGGATTTCGTCGGCGACTTTGACGATAGCGGTAATTTATGGACCTTTCAAAACGGGTTGAACCGCGTAACCAAAGTGGACGTGGACAATCTGGATGCGGATGGAAATCCTCTTTCAACGAGCTTCGATCTGCCCAACAGCCTGTTTGGCGGTAAGATTTACGACATTGCCTACAACGCTGAAGATGACTGTTTTTACGCTGTTGAAGCACCCGGCAAAAACGGTGGCAACGGCGCCGTTCACAAGATTGATCTAAGCGATGTGGAAAACGGTGGTGAACCGACAGTCACCTCGTTGCCGATCACAGGGACGCTTTTCGAAGGGGAAATGGAAACGGGCATGCCGAAAGGTGCCTATGGCGCTGTGTTCCTGGACGGTGACGGCAATTTGTACTTCGGTATGAACCGCGGAGACCACGACCTTGACGGATCCACTGGTGTGCAAGGTGGTATCTATGGCGTCGAAATGGATTGGGAAAATGGCACAGCCTTTGCCGAGTTCATGGCCGAATCTGAAACTACCGGTCGCAATGATGGCGCGGTGGATCCCCGCGCACCCGATGCCTTTAGTGAAGTTGACACAGAAGCCACCATTCTGATCCGCAATCCAGAGGTGATTGACCAATCTGGCGGTGACGATGATCTGCGCGGCGGCGCCGGCGACGATATTATGTATGGCGGCGCAGGCAATGACGACATGCATGGCGGCGATGACAATGACTATCTGTCAGGAGACGCAGGCAACGACAATATGTTTGGCGGGCAAGGCGACGATGAAATGTATGGCGGCGCCGGCAATGACACCATGCACGGTGGCGACGGTGACGATGTAATCGATGGTGGCGACGGCAAAGATTTGATCTACGGCGGCGCTGGCAATGACGAAATTTCAGGCGGCGCTGGCGATGATAAGATTTACGCAGGCGCAGGCAATGACACCGTTTCAGGTGGTGACGGCAATGATCGCATCTACACGGAAGGTGGCGATAACACCGTCTATGGAGGCGCAGGCAAAGACACGGTTGTTGGCAAGGATGGCGAAGACGAAGTGTATGGCGGTGATGGCAATGACTTCATTATGGGCCGCGGTGGTGACGATGCCATTTATGGCGGCGCTGGCAATGACAAATTGGTCGGCGGCAAAGGCTCTGATATCATCGAAGGCGGTGCTGGCGACGATCATATGTGGGGCGGTGAATGGTCCGCAGACGGAAGCTCGGACACATTTATTGTGTCCGCAGGCAGTGGAAAAGACATGATCCACGACTTTGAAGCAGATCACGATGTAGTTGATTTATCATCATACGGGCTGGAATTCTCTGACCTTGCCAACCTGATGACAGATAAAGGATGGGCCACCGAAATCGACCTGAGCGGATTGGGCGGTGGGCAGGCAGGTGACAAGCTGATTCTGAAATCCATAGATCCAGACGAACTGGATGAAAGCAACTTTATCCTATGACCCAATCCGTTGGACGCGTGGTGAAGCACGCGCCACTTTACAAGGCGTAAGCAGTGAAACCGATAAACCCTTTGACACAGATCAAACGGCTTGTGTTGCCATTGGTCTTGTTCAGTTTGATCACAAATCTGGCGGTCCTGGTCAGCCCAATCTACATGATGCAAGTTTTGGATCGCGTCGTGCCGAGCGGCAACCTCAACACGCTCGCACTGCTCTTGCTCGTGGCGCTGGGCGCAATCGCAACCCATGCCGTCGTGGAGTTCTTTCGCGACACTTGCTTAACGCGGGTGGCGCGATGGATAGAAACCGTCGGTGCGCGCGCAGCACTTCGAAGTGAAGGCCAAGATCGCCAAGACGCAATCACCAATGTTGGCGAACTCGCTGCCGCATTCAAAGGCGGCTTAGCGGTCACCGCATTGAACATGCCGTGGATTCCCGTATTTCTGTTTGCCCTCATGTTGATCCATCCAATGTTCCTGGTTTTGATTGCAGGAATTGTTGGGATCACTTGGAGCGTGTCCAAAGCCTGTGATTTTTTGACCGCGGACTCACAACGTCAATCAATGACCATTTCAAGGCAAGAAATGTCCACCTTACAGGATGCCACAGACCACGTATTGGTTGCAGGAATTCGCGCCATTCTAGAAAATCTCACACGCCGGTTTTTCAGTCTTCAAAGCCAGCGCCACAAATTTGAGGAACAGGCAACCCGCACCAAAACGCTCCAAACTGCGAGCACTGGCTTTTTGCGCACATCTGCGCAAATTTTATCACTGACGTTGGGTGCGTTTTTGGTGGTGCAAGGGGATCTGACCGCGGGGGGGATGATCGGCGCTTCAATTATTACAGCGAAAACAATCGGTACGATCGAAGCCAGTTTAACGAGTCTGGACAGTATTAAATCGACTTTTGTTGCCTACCGTGAACTTGGCACGCAGCTAACTGCGCAAACCCAAGCGCCGACAGAAATGCCAGAACTGTCGGGACAATTGACCGCGCAGGGCTTGATCTATCCGCGCGGTGGCGGTGCGCCACCGCGTTTGGATCGCGTGTCCGTAGATTTGCAGCCCGGTGAATGCCTAGCGATTGTCGGGGATTCGGGTAGTGGGAAAACCACACTTCTGCACGCACTTTGTGGCATTGACGCTGCGCCTATTGGCTCGGTGTTTCTGGACGAAAGTGAGGCGCGAACCTTAGGGCCTGAAACCATCGCGCACCACATCGGTTATCTGCCGCAGCAGGCGCGATTGGTAAAAGGAACTTTGGCCGAGAATATTTCCTGTTTTGAAGAAAATCCCTCTGACGTAAAGATCGTTGAAGCGGCACGCACAGCGGGTGTGCATGGCTTGATTTCTGCACTACCCCAAGCGTATCAATCGGATATGGGCCAAGCGCCCTATTTGCTTTCGGCGGGGCAAAAACAGCGCGTGGCATTGGCACGGTCGATATACCAAAACCCTAAATACTTGTTTCTGGATGAACCCAATGCCCTGCTGGATGCAGTGGGTGAGCGGCAGTTGTGCGATACGCTCGCGGTTTTAAAATCCCGTGGCACGACCATCGTAATGGTGCTGCATCGGTCAGGTATTATGGGGCTGGCGGATAAGGTCCTGATGATGGACCAAGGTCGCATGGCCGATTACGGGCCAAGAGCCGAGGTTTTGGGCCGCATGAGTAATGGGAAACAGCGACTGAAGATTCCGTTGAATGCTGCGTCGGTCCAAGATTTGAATGACTGGATCGTGGCACAATTTTCGCGCCACACAGACCGTGAATTTTGCGCCAAAGCCGCCATGGTCGGAACCGAACTGTTTAATGCGGCGTGTTTGAATGGGCCTCAGGATGAACAGCGCAGTGGAATTTTTACCTTCCGCTTTATCAAAGAACACCTCTGCGAAGTGGTCCTGCGCGAAGAAAGACATTCGGCTGCCGCCGAGAAAATGCCAAAGATCAAATCATTGGTGGAACACCCTGAGGTTAGTATGGTGGACCTGCCATCTGATGAAATTGCGCTGGCCGTTGTGGCGCAAATGGCGGATGCGTTGAAGGTGCAAAACATCGAGGATGCGTCGTTGTTTTCTGCAGTACTGTCGAGCGACAAATCGCAGGCGAATGCGCAAACTGCGAGGCCAAATTGATGGAAACGAAGGATCAAGACGACACTATCCCGTCTTCGGTGACACGGCCTTTGTTCATGGCGGCGATCGCCTTGTGTTTGGCGGTTTTTGGGCTGGGTGCTTGGGCTGGACTAGCGCCCTTGGCCACCACCATTCGCGCTAGCGGAACCATAGCATCTGCCGCGCCGAGTTATGATGTGCAGCACCCTTTTGGCGGGCATATTGCACGGGTGAATGTGGAAGCACAGTCATTGGTATCCGCAGGACAAGTGATGTTCGAATTAGACGTTACCGTACAATCGAAAAACCTGTCTTTGGTGAAAGGTCATATCGAAAGTCTGCGGGCGGAAAACGGAATTATTCGCAAGGCGCTTGGCCTATCACCGCGAGAAAGCGAACAAATGCGACCAAGCGCAGAACTTCAGGCACGCTATGACGGAATGCGCTTGCAATTAGAAACCGAAGTTGAGGCGACAGAAGCTTCAGCAGAGGCGGCGCAGTTGCGTGCAGAGTCGATCAAGGCTGGAATTTCCATACTTGAGCAAAGGGTTGACGCGTTACAACATCGATCCAGCCAAATGACGGCCCTAGTG
The DNA here is from genome assembly GCA_938001995.1 of uncultured Amylibacter sp. Taxonomy (GTDB): domain Bacteria; phylum Pseudomonadota; class Alphaproteobacteria; order Rhodobacterales; family Rhodobacteraceae; genus Amylibacter. The sequence goes on from CALLAV010000319.1 coordinate 7,406, forward strand.
AAAAAAGGCGTGCTGGCAAAAGCGCAAACGGAAGGTCAGACCGATCTGTTACTGACTGTACAATCGCAGATTAACACACAGATGTCTGATTTGATTCAATTACAGGACCAGGCAAGGCAAGCGAATACAACGGTGCGAAATCTGCACACAAAACATCGTGTGCAGCTGCTCAATCAATTGAAAGCGAATGCTGAACGCTTGCCTCAATTGGAACGACAAGTGGTGAACCTGCAATCCGAAATTGACAGCGCCGTTGTTCGGTCTCCCGTGGACGGCGTGGTCGTGCTGCTCGGTTTTGACACGGAACGTATGTATGCGCCACGGGGCACGACGCTTCTCACTTTGTCCCAGCCGCTGCGTGACCCAAGTGTGAATTTCACTATTCCAACGCAAGCGATTGACCAGGTTCGTTCGGGCATGGAGGGTGTATTGACGATTCCGGCACTGCCACAACGCAATTTACCTAAAGTCCGCATTCGGCTGGATTCAATCGCACCCGATGCGAAAAGGGATCGCGACGGCAATGTGTTGGGCTATCCCGCTAAGGCGCAAATTTACCCCGAAGACATGGACAAGATCATCGCTGCCATGGATGGAAACCTGCATTTGGCAACTGACATGCCTGTCAGTGTCGCGTTAGAGGGAAGAACCGTCACGTTTGCACAATACCTTTTTGCGCCGTTCATGACGATTTTCAAAGGGTCATTGCAAGATTAGCAAGGCGGTTTTAGCGCCCTTTCCAAACAGGATCGCGCCCTTCGGCAAAGGCTTTGGCCCCTTCTAATTGATCCTCGGACGAATAGAGCACATCGACAGACTGCAACTGGCGCTGGGTGATGCGGTTCATGGCGTCTTGGAATTTACTGTCCTCAGCATCGCGCACGATTTCTTTGATCGCCGCATAAACCAGCGGCGGCCCACTTTCGAGAAGGCGGGCCATTTCCCATGCTTTGTTCATGAGGTCAGCAGCAGGATGAATTTGGTTCACAAAGCCCCATCGATGTGCTTCTTCCACATCCAGCCAACGGCCCGTCAGCAGCATTTCCATGGCGACATGATAAGGGATCCGTTTGGGCATCTTCACACTTGCGGCATCGGCCACTGTGCCTGAACGGATCTCTGGCAGTGCAAAAGAGGCGTGATCTGCGGCTAAAATGATATCCGCCGACAGCGCCAACTCTAGCCCGCCGCCACAACAAATACCGTTCACTGCGGCGATGACGGGTTTGTTCATGCCGCGCAGTTCTTGCAGGCCGCCAAAGCCGCCAACACCGTAGTCGCCGTCGACCTCGTCACCATCTGCGGCGGCCTTCAAATCCCATCCAGGGCAGAAAAATTTGTCCCCACCGCCAGTGATGATTGCGACGCGCAGGTCGGGATCATCGCGAAAATCGGCGAAGACATCTCCCATAATTTTGCTGGTTTCCAGATCAATGGCATTGGCTTTAGGCCGGTCGAGCGTGACCTGCAAAATGCCGCCTTCGCGGTGGGTTTTTATCGGGTTGGTCATGGGTCTCTCCGGATGAGTGCGTCAGCTGCGATTGCTTCGTCGGGGGTGCAGATAAGCGGATTAACTTCAACTTCCTCTAACCCGCCAGCGTTGGCAAGGACGTAGTTTTGGATGGCTTCAATGGCATTTAAAATCGACGGAATGTCCGCAGCGGCTGCGTCACGAAATCCGTTCAAGAGTTTTGCGGATTTGAGTGATTGAAGCGCCGTTTCCATGTCGGAGCGCGTGGCTGGGATGAGCATGGAAGCGCTGTCGGTCAGCAGTTCGGTCAGCGTACCGCCGGCGCCAAGTGTGAGGACAAACCCATGGGCGGGGTCTTTGACCACGCCGACCAGCAGTTCGGCGACGCCGCCTATAAGCATTTCTTCGACAAGGAAGGTGTCCGTTGGCATTGCGTTGGCGGCTTCTTTCACGGCGCATTTGGTTTGCAGGTTTAGGGCAACCGCGCCTGCCTCGGATTTGTGGGCGATGCCTTCGCCTTTCAGCACGATCGGGAAGCCAATGTTTTCGGCTGCTATTGCAGCATGATCGGGAGAAGTCGCCTGCTTGGAATTTGGAACGCGCAGATCATGTTCGGATAACGCCTGTTTAGCCACGGCTTCTGCCAAGGTTTGTGGGTTCGATGAATGTGTTGGTAGTAGGATTGGCTGCGACCTTGGGTCTTGGAATTGCGATGCGGCTTCAACTGCTTCTATGGCTTCTGACAGGCCAAGGAGCGGCACAACTCCCAGCGCAGTGAGGCGTTGTGCGATGGTTTCGGACAGGTTTTCGGGCAGGGTTGTGACCATGGCCACGTTCGCGCCTGTCAGTGCTTTTGCGCTGCCTGCGGCCTCTATCGCGCAGTCCCAGTCCGCGTCAGAACATCGGTCCGCGCGCGGGAAATCTACCACCAGCAGTGTCAGTGCAAGATGCGGTTCCATCATGGCGGCCCAAGCGGCTGTCATCGCGTCCGTGTCGCGCCAAATATAGGTGTGATAATCGAGCGGATTGGCGAGCGCGACCATAGGGCCAAGCGCGTCGCGCAGGTTTGTTTTTTGCGTTGGCGTGAGCGGTGGAAACGTAACCGCATGGCCGACGGCTGTGTCAGCGGCAAGAGACGCTTCGCCGCCAGAACAGCTGATCGATGCGATGTTTGCGCTGGGCAATGGTCCCGTGAAATGCAGGAGTTTGAGCGTTTCCATAAACGTTGGCAGGCTGTTCACACGCGCCATGTTGAGGCGTTTGAGAAGGGCGGTCGCGCCCGCATCACCCCCCGCAACGGAGGCTGTGTGGGAAATCGTGGCGGCTTGGGCTTGTTCGGATTTCCCGACTTTCAAAGCGACAATCGGTTTGCCCAAACGGGCGGCTTCTGCTGCAAGCCTTTCGTAACTGCGCAGGTCATTGAACCCTTCGATGTGCAAACCAAGCGCAGTTATGCGCGGGTCTTGCAAAAGGTGAATTCCGATATCGGCCATGCCCGTTTGCGCCTGGTTTCCCGCACAGGCGATGGCGGCGATGGGCAAGGCGCGGGCCTGCATCGTAATGTTGATCGCCATGTTGGAGGATTGCGTGATGATAGCGACGCCACTGTCCACGGGCGTGCCGCCATGTTGGTCTGGCCACAGGATTGCGCGGTCAAGATAGTTGATCACGCCGTAGCAATTGGGGCCGAGGATCGGCATGTCACCAGCGGCTTTGACGAGTTGTGCTTGCAGGTCGGTTCCAGTGTCGTCTTCCTGTTCTGATTCGGAAAAGCCAGAGGCGAAACAAATTGCGCCGCCTGCGCCCATTGCGTTTAATTGTTTGACGATGTCGAGCGTGATGTGGCGGTTCACACCGATGAAGCAGGCGTCTGGTGGTTCAGGGAGGTCTGCAAGGCTTGCGAAACTTGCGGTCCCCGCGAGTGGTTTTTGCTTTGGGTGCACAGGATAGATCTTGCCTCGGAATCCCATTTTGATCGCTTGTTCTGCAACCGCTTCACACCAAGCGCCCCCGCCGACGATGGCGATGGATTTTGGATTGAACAGACGAGATAGGGTCATCGAAACTTAAGCACCCAGCGGCCGCAAAAGGTCGCGACTGATGATGTGGCGCTGGATTTCGGATGTACCGTCCCAGATGCGTTCGACACGGGCGTCGCGCCAGAACCGTTCCAGCGGGTAGTCGTCCATTAGGCCCATGCCGCCATGGATTTGGATCGCTGTGTCTGTGACGCGGGCGAGCATTTCACTGGCGTAGAGTTTGGCGCTAGCGATTTCGCGGTTAGCTGGCAGGCCTTTGTCTAGGCGATCCGCGGCCGCGAGGGTGAGCAGATCAGCGGCGTCGATTTCGGTAATCATATCGGCAATTTGAAAGCTGACCCCTTGGAATTTGCCAATGGGCTGGCCGAACTGTTCCCGTTCGGCGGAGTAGTTCAGTGCGTAATCGAATACGCGCCGTGCGCGGCCCACGGACATGGCTGCAACGGTGATGCGGGTGGCGTAGAGCCATTCGTTCATCACGGCAAAACCACCATCCACTTCGCCCAAGACTTGCGCATCTGGCAGGCGGCAATCGTCAAATTCCAAGATCATGTTTTTGTATCCGCGATGGGAAACGGATTTGTATCCGTCGCGGATTGTGAACCCAGGTGTGCCGCGATCCACGAGGAATGTGGTGATGCGTTTCTTGGGGCCTTTGGGTGTGTCGTCTTCGCCAGTGGCGATGAAAACGATGATGAAGTCCGCGTGTTCTGCGCCAGAGATGAAGTGCTTCGTTCCGTTCACAACCCAGTCACCGCCATCCCGCACAGCAGTGCATTTCATGCCGCGCACGTCTGATCCTGCGCCCGGTTCGGTCATGGCGAGTGCATCCATTCGTTCGCCGCGCATGGCGGGCATGAGATAGCGTTCGCGCTGTTCTGCGTTACAGGCCATAAGGATGTTTTGCGGGCGGCCAAAGAAGTGGTTGAGCGCCATGGATCCACGGCCAAGCTCCCGTTCCACGAGGGCAAATTCGGTGTGGTTGAGGCCTGCACCGCCGACTTCTTCAGGAAAGTTGCAGCCGTAAAAGCCTAAATCGAGCGTTTTGCGTTTGATCTCATCCGCGATTTCTTTTGGCACCTCGCCCGTGCGTTCGACCAACTCCTCGTGCGGATAGATCTCTTTTTCCACAAAACTGCGGACGGTGGAGACGATCATCTCTTGTTCTTCGGTCAGGCCGTATTGCATGTCGGGTTCCTTTGCGGTTTGGCCAAAGCGTAATTCGCTTGCGTTTTGCTACCTTGCTGAATTATCCGATCATCATGCCGATTTGGAAAAAATCAGAAGGGCAGACCGTGCGCGTTGGCGTATTGCTGTTCGACCATTTTTCTAACCATTGCCTTGCCAATGCAGTGGAACCTTTGCGCGCGGCCAATGATTTGTCTGGGGAGGCGTTGTTTGAGTGGGAGTTCTTGTCGCTTGACGGGTCGCCAGTGGTGAGCTCAAGCGGGATGGAAATCGCAACGCACGGTCGATTGTATCAACGCTCGGGCGATATGCTGTTTGTGATTCCGAGCTATGGATTTCGGGCCCATTCGGACACGCTGTCTTGGGCGGGATTGCGTATGGCGGCGAAGCGATATGGCGCGTTGGTTGGGTTTGATACGGGTGCGTGGTTGATGGCGGCTGCGGGCTTGCTGGATAGGCGACGAGCAACGATCCATTGGGAAGAATTGGAAGCCTTTGGTGAGGCCTTTCCAGAAGTGGATGCCGTGCGAGAGCGGTTCGTTATAGATGGGGATCGGATTACCTGCACGGGAGCAATGGCGGCGTTTGATTTGGTTCTTGCGTTGATTGCAGACTTGAAAGGCGAGGCGTTGCGTCAAGATGTCAGCACGTTGTTTATGTCCGAGGGGCGCGAAGGTGTTGCGCCTAAAGATCGGCCTGTGGCGCAAGCTGTTGCGATGATGCAGGCGAACCTTGAAGAACCGCTAACGATTGGCGATTTGGCGCGGCGCGTGGGACTGTCGCACAAGGCGTTAGAGGCGCGAATGAAGGCAGTTTTGGGGGCAACGCCACGGCAGGTGTATCGGCGGCAGCGGATGGTATTTGCACGCAAACTGGTGTTGGAAACGACGCTAAGTGTAGCCGAGATTGCAGTGCGGTGTGGGTATCAGGATGCGACGGCGCTGACACGGGCATTTGGAGTAGAGTTTGGGACCAGTCCACGCGCGTTGCGGGGGTAAGTTAGGCCTTATTTTCGCATAGACGCCCGTTCTTTGAGCCGCTGTTTCATCGCCTCTTTTCCTTCCGCCGTGCCGTCGTGCCACGAGCCGAACAGGCGGTCCCATGGCACGTCTAGATTTCCGTAGTTGCACTCAAAGTAACGGTGGTGAATTTGGTGGTGGAACATGCCCAGATTTAGGCGTTTTTTGTTACGGAATATCACGCCCTCAAAGCCCGTGTGAGTTGTGATCGCGGATAGGCCATAGAACATCAGGTGAAAGATGACGTGGACAGGGTGGCTCGCGATGGCGAAGTGGGTCAGCACAGAGCCGAAGTAAAAGACATGTTCAACGGGGTGCATCGACATGCCAGACCACGGGCCGATGTCGGTGTTGCGGTGGTGCAGGGCGTGGAAGCGGTACATCAGGTTGGTGTGCAGGCCGCGGTGCATCCAGTAGAAATAAAAGCTCTCCCAAACTGGAATGATCGCGAAGATGGCAATGAACCAGATTGGGTTGGTGTCAAACGTGATGGTGCGAGCATATCCGTTGGCCATAGACCACCAAAACAGGATTTCAAAGGCGGACCAGATGGTGACGCCGCTGCCGATGGTCCAGATGATGTTGTCTTTCATCTGGCTTGATAGGGTGAACATGCGGCCATTTCGCGGGAAAGGGCGCGGGTCGTATTTTAGATCGGTGTCCTGCATGGCGTATTTGTGGAACCACAAATGGAGTGTTCCTGCGAGCAGGGTGACGATGATTGCGTTGCGGACCCAGATGAGGGCGATCCACCAGAGTTGTAGTGTCTCGGTTTGGGCGAGTGTTGGGCTGGCGAAGAAGTATGCGGCAAAGGCGATTGCGACAATGGTGAGGTTGACGGTGATGAAAAACCAGCTGTCGAAATACCACCGAAACGCGTCATAGGGTTTGGGCGGCCATTGCCAAAGCGGGGAGACTTGGATCGGGGTCTCGGGCAGGTGGTTCCATTCCTGACGGGCGGTCATTGATACATCCGTTTCTTTCGATCCCGCGTTTCGCGTGTGTCTTCTTCGGTGCCGTTGTGGAAGGTGCCAAACCAGCGGTCCCATGGCATTTCTTGATTGCCGTAGTTGCACTCGTAATAGCGATGGTGAAGCGTGTGGTAAAACGTGCCGAGTTCAAGTTGGCGTTTGTCTTTGATCAGCAGGGATTCGTACCCCGTGTGGGTCATGGCCGCCCCCGGTGCGAGGTACATGACGTGAAATGCAATGTGTACGGGGCTGGATGGGATGATCCAGTGGATGCACAGCGATGTCAGGTAGAAAAAGTGTTCGACAGGGTGCATCGAAAAGCCTGACCACGGGCCGATGTTGATGTTGCGGTGGTGCAGGGAATGCACGCGGGTGTACATGAACGGCACATGCAGAAAGCGGTGGACCCAGTAAAAGTGGAATGCGGACCAGATCGGCAGCGCGAGGATGATTGCGATGAACAGGATTGGGTTGCTGGAGAGTGTGATTGTCGGGACATAGCCGTTGGCCATGAGCCAGAAGGAGAGGGCTTGGAATGCGGTGATTTGGGCGACGCCACTGGTCAGCGACCAGAACATGTTGTCTTTGACTTGGTCGCCAAACTTAAACGTTCGGTTTTCGCGCATCATATCGCGGTGGGAGAATTTGAGGTCTTTGGCCTGTGCTTTGCGCGTGTAGAAATACCAGTGGAGGCCGCCTGCTGCGAAGATCATGACGCCCATATTCACGGCCCAGATTTGGGCAATCCAACCGATGGCGAATGTCTTG
>CALLAV010000320.1 GCA_938001995.1 uncultured Amylibacter sp.
GAACAACTCCACATCTTTGATGCGCAAACAGGAAAGCGGATCCCATAACGCGCGCGCACCAGTCCCTTGCTCCGCTGCGCAAAGCCGCAGGCATCGTCCGCCTGCATGGGCATCGGGGCGCACGGGGCATATGGCCAGAAAACACACTGCTCGGCTTCCAAAACACATTTGATCTCGGCGTGCAGATCGTCGAACTCGATGTCCTGCTGACCAAAGACAACATCCCCGTTGTCACCCACAACCCCATGCTGATGCCCGACACAACGCGGGATGAACACGGCGCATGGATCGGCAACGACACACTCAAAATCTCTGGTTTCACGTACAATGATTTGCACCGTTTCGACGTAGGTGGCATCCGCAGCGGTAGCAACTACGCCGCCCGTTACCCAGAGCAGGCCTTTCTGTTTGGCCACGCAATCCCAACCCTCGCTGAAATCGCAACCTTGTGTTGCCGCCCCGCTTATCAAAACACATGGCTCAACATCGAAATCAAAAGCACGCCGCTCCATGACGGCCTAACACCCCCACCCGCAGCGCTCGCCCACCACACGCTCGACGTGATCCAGTCCCACGGCCTGCAAAACCGCGTCATTGTGCAAAGTTTCGACTGGCGGGTTCTGCGCGAAGTGGCGGCCATCGCCCCAGATATCCCCAGATCACACCTCACCTACCTCGATTGCGCAGCCCCCGTGATGCAGCCCAACATTTATGCAAACAGTCCATGGATGGCCGATGCCGCCTGCACCACTGTTCCCACCGACCTGCCTACCATCATCGCCAATATGGGCGGCACCGTCTGGTCCCCCTTCCATGAAAACATCACCCCATCTGATGTGGCTGCGGCCCAAGCGCTCGGCCTCGTCGTCAACGCATGGACGGTGAACGCCCCCACAGATATCGACCGCATGATCGACGCAGGCGTTGATGGCATCATCTCCGACTACCCCGCGCGTGTTCAACGCTGCTTGTTGCAACGCGGGCTCTCTTGGCACGAGGACCTAACGACCCCAAATTAGGCGCAACGGGAATATTTGATCGTTATCGCGCGGAGCCCTACCGCCAACAGGGCGATACCGCGCAAGTTTGTAATGCAAAAATTCAACTCACTTCCCGATCTGGCCGACTAGACTGAGGCCTTTGCTTTTATGCCTTTGGTGTGCTGCACATTTGTGAAACCGCAATCGCTGAAGCAGCAGAGCGCCAGCAGCGCGAGGATTGAGGGCGAATGGTTCAAAACTAAAGCAGTGCTGCCGTACTTCCATCGGGATGATAGATACGCATTCGTGCTGCAAATTCGTTAATCCGATCTGCACTTTCACGGGCCGTCTCCAGAAACCATCTGTACTCTTCAGTGCGTTCAGTTCCTTTGCGACATACCAACCAAAATCGAGAAAAAGGCGCAACGGCAATTTGGAACGGAGCAACAAGGGTGCCGTTTTCGAGATGTTCTCGCGCCAAGAACGAACCAGCCATAGCTGCTTGCCCAGTGGACACCGCCGCTTCCACAGCACTTGCGGTATCGGCGCAGGTCAATGCGAACTTTGTTGGCATTTCAAGATTATTCAAACGGTACCAAATGGACCACATTGCCTCTTGCTGATCTGGATCAACACGAAAGTCCACTCCAATCAGGCCGGACTTGCACAGGTCTTGCGGATGTTCGATGTATCGCGCCACATCTGGCCTTACGAGCGGCGTGAACCATGTCCGAAGCAGCGGCTCCCAATGAAGTTCGGACGTTGGCTCCCTTGCCCAGCGAATTGCCAAATCGGCCTGCCCAGTTGCCAGATCCTTCATTTCTTTGGTCATGTCCCAAGAGATATGTGGAGCGATGTTTTTTTTCGCGCGCGATACCGCTGGCAGAATCCAATCATGCAGAGCGCGTGGCGGGCCCGTCACTTTAAGACGTGACTGTTTCAATGGCGTTTGTGCTGCGGCCCAAGCACTGTTGATTGTTTTGAATGCTGGACCCAGTTCGGTTGACAATTGTAGCCCACGAGACGTCAGCTCTACCGCGCGGTGTTTTCTTAAAAATAACGCCCCGCCAAGGTCTTCTTCCAATTGTTTGATTTGAAACCCCACCGCCGCTGCGGTCACCGACAGCTCGCCGGCCGCCTTTACAAAACTCAGATGACGAGCAGCGGCCTCAAACGTTCGTAGGGCCGTAAGCGATGGGAGACGTTTAGACATTTGACACAAGTTTAACTTGCCCAAGAGATAAAGCAATCTCGTTTGTCACAGCAATTTGGTCGGTGCAATTTTAAGTCGAAACAAGGAGAAGAATTATGAAACATCCATTAATCGCGGGATCGCTTGCATTGAGCCTATCGCTTGGGACCACACTTGCGCAGGCTGACACATCTCAGTTGGGCAAGATTGATTTCCCGACCAGCTGTTCCTCGAGCGCTCAAAGTATCGTATCCGAGGGCACGTTGCTGCTCCACCACATGATGTATCAGATGGCAAGCGCCCGCTTTGAGGCGGCTGCCAAAGCGGATCCCAGTTGTGCAATGGCGCAATGGGGTATCGCAATGAGCAACTTTCACCCGCTTTGGCCAGGTATACAATCGCCACCCGAACGTGCGAAAGGCCTGGCGGCAATTGAGCGGGCCGCTGATCTTGGCGCGGGCACCGCGCTGGAAAAGGCATATTTGGCGGCTGCTGCAAAGTTCTATGATCCCGACCTTTCCACGTATCCAGAGAGAAAGGCGGCTTGGGCACAAGCGCAACGCCAGATCAAAGCGGACTATCCCGAAAACACAGATGCAGCGGCGTTCGCAGCCCTCGCTATGCTTGCAAGTGCATCTCCACGTGACAAATCACTTGCGCTGCAACGCGAAGCTGGTGCGCTTCTGCAAGAGCTGCATGAAAAAGCGCCGCAGCATCCAGGTGCATTGCATTATGCCATACATGCCTATGATTACCCTGCCCTCGCGGAAGCGGCCTTGCCTTTCGTACAGGCCTATCTGGAGCTTGCACCAGAGAACCCACACGCGCTGCACATGCCGTCACACATCATGACGCGGCTTGGCCGATGGGAAGAAGCCGCGGACCTCAACCGCCGTTCTGCCGCCGCTGTGCTCGCCCAGCAAAAGATGAATGGGAAGGTGTCAAACCACTACCCGCACGCGCTCGACTACCTCGCTTATGCTTTATTGCAGATGGGAAAAGTAGAAGAAGCAACCCAAGCCGTTGCAACCTTGCTCGGCACGGCTGATATGCAAGATGTTTTTGGGACTGCCTATGCTGTGGCAGCAGCCCCAGCCCGGCTTGCACTGGAGCAAGAAGACTGGAAAGCTGCAGCGTCGTTACCGGATATTCCCTATGAAGGTCTGGAATGGGGACGCTACCCGCATGCGCTTTCCATTGTCGCCTTTGCGCAGGGTGTTGGAGCCGCGCGCAGCGGGAATGCAGAAGGTGTGGAAACCGCTCTGGCACGTCTTTCCAAACTTACTGAAACGATGAACGAACGCGGCATGAACTACTGGGTCACGCTTGCCAACGCTCAACGTGGAGCCATCGAAGCGTGGCAAGCCTATGAAACCGGTGACGCAAACGCGCCGGCAATGATGCAGGCCGCCGCTGATATTGAGGATTCCGTTGGAAAGGCGCCTGTCACGCCAAGCCATGTTTTGCCCGTCCGCGAGCAACTTGGCGACATGCAGCGTATGATCAATGACGCCGAGTCTGCTTTAGCATCCTATCAAGCAGCGCTTGCCATTTCACCCAATCGTCGCCGGTCCATTGAAGGGATCGCCGAGGCGTCAGGAAACTAAATTCTCTTCGGGGTATCCATGCTGGCGATTGTTTCAGCAGGATGCCCCGTTGAGGCACAAATCAAAGTGTATCGAAACGCGCAAGAAATATTGCCCGTCGTCAATTTACTTAAGCAACAATACCCTTTTCAGGGCAGGCTCGTCTTTAAGCATTGCCACCTTTGATTTACGAGGGCGGCCACGAGAGCAGCCGCAGCGAAAATCTGCTGTGTCCTCATTTCTCCAGAACCAACGCCAAGCTCTATTCAGCCGCTTCTGCGTACTCTTCCATTGGGGGACAGGTGCAGGTCAAATTTCGATCGCCCCAGACGTTGTCCACGCGGTTTACCGGCGGCCAATATTTGTCAACGCGGAAAGCCCCAATCGGAAAACAACCTGTTTCGCGACTGTAGGGCCGATCCCAGTCTTTTACCAAATCTTCCATCGTATGGGGTGCGTTTTTGAGCGGATTGTTCTCTGCGTCCATTGAACCGTTCTCGATAGCGCGAATTTCTTCGCGAATACCAAGCATTGCATCACAAAACCGATCCAACTCAGCTTTCGTTTCGGATTCAGTGGGTTCAACCATCAATGTGCCCGACACAGGCCATGACATCGTCGGCGCATGAAATCCGCAATCGCTGAGACGCTTGGCAATATCGTCAACGGACACGTGGGCGCTGTCTGCGAAGGGGCGCGTATCGATGATACACTCATGTGCAACACGACCCGTAGGGCCTTTGTAAAGCACGTCATATGCGCCTTCTAATCGTTTGGCGATATAGTTAGCGTTGAGGATCGCGACGCGCGTGGCCTGTGTGAGGCCTTCGCCCCCCATCATAAGACAATAGGCCCAAGAGATTGGGAGCAGTGATGGAGACCCAAATGGTGCCGCGCTAACAGCATTTCCTCCTGCGTTCGGATCACCTGGCAGATGCGGGATGAGGTGGTCTTTCACACCGATGGGTCCCATGCCGGGACCA
>CALLAV010000321.1 GCA_938001995.1 uncultured Amylibacter sp.
TTCCGCAGCGTCGAGGGGCTCGGTCACACGGGGCATTGGTCCGTCGCAGGGCAAAAAGCCATCTATCGCTTTATTGATGGGCTTTAACGCCCGTCCCCATCACCACCGTCATCATTGGATGTGTCCATCGCCGCAGAAGACGGCGTGTTCATCGCAATCGGTGCATCTTGTGCAATTGCATCCACCTTGTCAGCGGGGCGTCCTGCGCCCAACTGATCTAGGTTTTTGATATACACATCGCGCTGCGCGAACGGAATTTCGATACCTTCTTTGCGGAACGCGTCAGCAATGGCATAGTTCATGTCCGATTTCGCCGACAGCATCCAGTTCACATCACGCAGGATTGCACGGATTTCAAAATCCATACTGTCCGGACCGAACCCCATAAACATAATCGCAGGTGCAGGGTCCAGCATCACCATCGGATGGGCCTCTGCCACATCGCGCAGCACCTTTTCAACATGGCGCGGGTCACTGTCATAGGCCACGCCTACAGGCACACGTACCCGCCCCGCCATAGACGAATGGGTCCAGTTCGTTACCGTTCCTGCAATCAAATCCGCGTTTGGGATCACTACGGAGGCCCGATCAAAGGTCTCTACCTCGGTCGAGCGCACAGAGATTTTGCGCACATAGCCCGAATAGGTGCCAACTTCGATCCAATCGCCCGCTTTGATGGGGCGTTCGATCAACAAAATGATGCCCGACACAAAGTTCGACACGATGGTTTGCAAGCCAAAACCAATACCAACCGACAACGCACCAGCAACAATCGCTAGATTGCTGAGGTCCAGCCCCGTTGCAGTAATTGCCGCCAGTGCGGCGAAGAAAATACCGACATACCCCGTGCCCGTGACAATGGCGTTTTGCCCACCAATATCCATGCGCGTATTGGGCAAGACGGTTGTGCGCAGCGCAGATTGCAGCACCCGCGTGATCGTGTAACCGATGGAAAAGATCAGCACGAAGGTCAGGAAATCCGTTAGCGATACCCGCGTATCACCCACCGAAATTCCGTTGCGGGCCAGCAGCCAAATCTCTTGCAAATCACTGATCCGCGCGCCCCAGATCAGCGCCAACAAAGGCACGGCCACACAGATCATGATGAAGCCGACCGCTACGCGGAAAAGCGCACCGTAACGCTGTGTTTCTTCTTGCGATCCTGCGGCAACAACACCTGTGACGTTGCCAGACAAAGACCCGATCAGACGGAAGAAGATGTACAAGCCTGTAATCAACAACAGGCTTTGCGCAGTTGCAAACACCAGCATTTCGCCCGCGTATTTGAACCCAATGGCTGCCAAAATAGGGCCAGACACCGCTGCCAATACGCATAGATTTCCCATGATCGACGCGATACGCCCTAAGAACGGATTGCCGCCCTCTTGTTTGCTCGCGACCCGTGCGGCGTGTCCAATGACGCGCCCGATGCGGAACAGCGCAAAGCCACCAATCACAATCAGCGGAAACGTCAGCGTCGGTATTGCCGCGACCACAGGCGGGTTTTGCCCCGATCCAATTGCCATTGCATTGAGCATTTCACGTAAAGCGAACATCAGACCCAGCGCCAAGAACGACCAGCGCATCGCGCGCGATTGTTCAGGCGTTGTTTGGATCAACGCTGCCTGTGTTGGCGTCGCCACAAACAACGAACGGGACAACCACGACGCAAAGTACAGCGCAAAGCCCGCCAGCCCAAGACTGCGCAGCATAAAATACCCGCGCAGATCAAACAGGTTCAGCATCAGCAGCGATTGCACCAACAGCGCCAAGCCAATCGTGGGCAGGATCAACTGCGACAACGATCCGACAAAACTATAAAGCGCGGCCGTCGTGGGCTTCGCTGTTTTGACAAAGGCATTTTCCAAATTGCGGGACCAACGGCGGGATCGAAGTAGCAAAACCAGCGAAAGGCCAAATAGAAAACACACCACAATCAGGTTCTGCCATCGGCCCACTTGGCGCGATGGGTTCGCCAGATTGGACGTCACCTCGCCCCAAAGGTTGCCCGCAAAAATACTGAGGGCTGCGCCTGCCTTGCCGATCAATTCGGGGGTCAGCGGCGATTGGGATTGCTCAATGAGTTCCGCTGTTGAGCGCTCTCGAATGATCGCGTCGATCTGTTTGATCAACCCATCCGCACGGTTGAACGATTCCTCGGCAGCAACCACAGGCGCGCGCAGGTTTTTCAGCTGATTGTTCAGCTCCATACGCAAAATTGCCACGTCAGAGGCTTCGGATTCTCCCTCTGCAGGCGCAGGCCCAAGGGCCTGTAGGCGCGAAAACACTGGTGTCACTTTGGCCGCGGCCAGCGCTTTTTGGTTCACCGCTTGCGTGCGGAACGTCACCAATTGCTGGCGCAATTCTTCCATAGCCTCGCTGGAGGCTGCGCTGTTTTCAATTACGCCTTCTGCACGTTTTGCTGTTGCTTCAAACGCGCTTGCGTCAAACACCTGCGTCGTTGCTTCTTGTGCAACAGCCACATGCGGAACGCCTGCCAATGGCAGCGCCACCAGCAGTGCGAAAAGGAATACGATGTGTTTCATTGTGCCTACTAAGTTACGCGTGAATTGTATAACACGACGTTCTATTCAAAAACCGTCGGAATATCATCGCGTTTGCTGTCGAGCCATGTCGGAATGGGCAAACCCTTTTCCTTCAAGAACGCTGGATTAAACAGCTTTGATTGATACCGAGAGCCGTAATCACACAGAATTGTAACAATCGTATGACCAGGACCCATGTCTTTGGCCATGCGGATCGCACCTGCCACGTTGATACCAGAAGACAGGCCCATGCACAGACCCTCGTCTTGCAACAGATCAAACACAATCGGCAGACCCTCGGCGTCTGGAACGTTATAGGCGTAATCCACCTTCAAACCTTCAAGGTTTTTTGTGATCCGCACTTGCCCGATACCTTCCGCGATAGAGCCGCCTTCGGCCTTCAATTCACCGTGCGCAAAGTAATGGAATAGCGATGCGCCATCTGGATCAGCGATGCCGATTTTGATGTCTTTGTTTTTGGCGCGCAGGCCTTCGGCCATACCTGTCAGTGTTCCACCTGATCCACAGGCGCAAATGAACCCGTCGACTTTACCGTCCGTCTGCGCCCAAATTTCGGGGGCTGTTGTGTCAATATGCGCCTGTTTGTTGGCCACATTGTCAAACTGGTTCGCCCAGATCGCACCGTTCGGCTCGGTCTTGTTCAGCTCAACTGCCAAACGCTCAGAATAGCGCACAAAATTGTTCGGATCGCGATATGGTTTGGCTGGCACTTGCACCAATTCAGCGCCCGCGAGCATCAACATGTCCTTCTTTTCTTGGCTTTGGGTCTCGGGGATCACGATCACAGTCTTGAATCCCATCGCCGCCCCAACGAGCGCCAAGCCAATACCTGTGTTGCCCGCAGTGCCCTCAACAATCGTGCCACTGGGTTTCAGGCTGCCATCGGCAATCGCATGTTTGATGATGCTCAGCGCCGCGCGGTCTTTCACCGATTGACCTGGGTTCATAAATTCCGCTTTGCCCAGAATTTCACATCCTGTCTCCTCGGACGCCTTGTTCAGGCGGATCAGCGGTGTGTTTCCAACGGCATCGGGCAGGTCTTTGTAAATCGTCATCACGGGGTCCTTAGAACAGAGTTACCCCTTACTACGCCCCGCCATCTGGGGTTTCAAGCGCGGCTTGCCGCCTCACGCAAGCGTGCTCGGTTCGCGGCCAACCAATAAAGCGACAGCAACAAAGGACCATTGTCCGCCTCCCCGCTGTCTATCAGTGCCATGGCCGCGTCAAAGGACAGAAAATGGGTGTGAATGTCTTCGTTTTCGGTTTCTAACCCATGCACACCCGTTTGCGCCTTCGATAGATCAACCAGCCCCACAAAGGTATAAAGGTATTCTGACATGCACCCGGGCGATGGGTAATAGTTCCCAACAGATTCAAGGGATAGCAGTGTCAGACCTGCCTCTTCCACCATTTCGCGTTCGGCTACGGTTTCAACGGGTTCATCCCCATCACACCGCCCTGCCACGGGTTCCAGAACCCACGGATGGGTATCCCCGCGCACAAATGCACCGGGACGGAATTGTTCCACCAAAACCACTTGATCCGTCACAGGATCATAGGGCAACACCGTCACCGCATCCGCAGAGCGTAAAACGGACCGCGCCATTGGCTCGGACGTCGTGCCGTCAAACCGTTTGTGGCGCAGGGTCACATCTGCCATGTCGAAATACTTGGCATAGGGCAGATCATAGGACAGCACATCAACCTGTGCCGTAGCATAGCCTTTACGTAGGCCCACGGGTGCGGCGGTATCCTTGGCCCGCATTGCAGAGCGCGCGCGCATCACCAAGCCTGCGCGATTTATCGGTCCATTTGCCCCTGTTGGCTTTGCAATCAGACGCGCCACATCTGCTGCCACCAAAGCCTCAACACATCGATCATGTTCAGAAAACGGGGCGGAATTCTTTGGCGAAAGGGCCATCTGAACCGGTGATCCACCAATCGCGGATTCGGCCCAACCATTTGAAACTAAGTTGAAATATGCACTCACCGCTGTGCGATCTGCGACGTTCGCAACAACACCGTCTACGCCAGCGCCACCTGCCACCAGACAACCGACTGCATCATGATCATATCCGTCCAAACGCGCTGCTTTCCAGTCAGCGTCACAAGCCAAAGCCTGCGCCACACGCGCCTCAGTCACAAAAATTTGCAAGGACCTAGCCCCAGCGCGCACTGGCAACGTAGCTAGCGATGCCCGACAAAATGCCGCCAATGACCAGCACAATCGCGATTTCAGTTGTCAGCGCCAACACCACGTTCTCAAAGCTCTTTTCGATCCACGCGAGCGGCATGGACGTCACATCTTTGTCCCGAAACTGCTGAAGATTGCGCGACACATGGTAAAAAGCGAACACCATGCCCGACCCGATCAGCAGGAATACAAGGCTTCGAATGCCAGACATGGCTCCGTCAAAAACCCCGTTGCCCGGGTTCTTGCCCAAAGAATACCAGCCTGCGAAAAAGCCAACCAGCGCATTGGTTCCGACGAACCGAATGCCGATGGGAACTTCGGGGTTGGCTTGAATGAACACGATGGCTGCCACTGCCGCTGTCAAAGCCAATGCCAATGCCGCGATAAGTTTTGCTGCTGTTGGCATAATGTACTTCCTTTTACTGTAGACGCTACTTTGGTCTTTGAATGGTGACCTGAGTCACGTCCGTAGTGCCATAATGAAAGCCCGACGCACAACTTGTAAGATAAAAATCCCACATATTTTTAAAACGCTGATCGAATGACGCATTGGTGATTTCTGGCCATGCTTCGTTGAACGTGTCGTACCAACGGCGCAAAGTAATGGAATAACTTTCGCCAAATTCCACGGATTTCAGATACTTTAGACCTGCCTTTTCCACCTGTTCGCGCAATGCGTTCGGGCTTGGCAACATGCCGCCTGGAAACACATGTTTCTGAATGAAATCAACGGTTTTACGGTATTTCGGGAACAGCTCATTGCTGATCGTGATAATTTGCAAGCTGGCATTCGCACCAGGTTTCAAACGATCATGTACCGTGCTGAAATAGGTCGGCCAGTACTTTTCGCCTACAGCTTCGAACATTTCGATGCTGGCGATCCCGTCATACGTGCCTTTTTCGTCACGGTAGTCACGCATCACCACATCGACTTTGTCCGCCAAGCCTGCCTTAAACATGCGTTCTTTGGCAAAGTCGTGCTGTTCTTGGCTGATCGTCAAGCAGGTCATTTTAGCTCCGCGCGTGCCCGCTGCGTATTCGGCAAAGCCTCCCCAGCCGCAGCCAATTTCCAAAAGGTGGTCCCCTTCTTTCATGCCCATTTCGTCGCACAGCAGCTCGTATTTCTGCATTTGCGCTTTGGCCATGTCTTCTTGCCCTGTTTTGAACAAGGCCGAAGAATAGGTCATGGTTTCATCGAGCCATTTGGAATAGAAATCATTGCCCAGATCGTAGTGATAGGAAATGTTCTTACGCGCTTGGGTTTTGGAATTGCCCCGAAGCCAATGAAAGAAGCGCTCGTAGTATTGCACAAGAAAACCACCAGGAAAGCCGTGGCCAACTTCTTCGTTGTTAGCAAAGACCAGATCCAGAAACGCCTGCAAATCGGGCGACGTCCACCAGCCCTCTAGGTAGGCATCGGAAAACCCCATATCCCCCTCACGTGCGAGACGGGCAAACACGTCGGGGTTCACAACATCAACCCGTGCATTTGGGCCTGCATTTGCGGCTTTCACCTGAAACACACGCCCATCTGGCAGTGCAATTTCGATTGCCCCGCTTTGAATTTTCTTCAACTGGTGGAATGCCACAGCAAAGTAGCGTGGCAGATCCTTTTGTCCCTCAGTGGATGTAAAAACGGCCATCCATCACTCCCTTTTGATCTTCAGCAAAGATTAATCCAAGCTTTTTGCCCTGCCAAGCCTTTCGTTAAGGCAGGTCTTACTCTTTTGATTTTAGGCCAGAATATGCTGCCAAAGCCCGCTCGCGCCCTTCCTTTAACCCTACAATTCGGCTGGGACGCGGGTCATTTTCAGACAGACGCCAGCTTTTGGGAATGGCTTTGAAAAAGTCCGCTGTGCGCGAATGCCCGTCCTGATCTTTCCATCCATTTAGATACACGCCACGATATCGCCCTTCCCCATCGAACTTTTCGCCCTGGGTTTCGGGATTGAACACTCGGAAATATGGCGCGGCATCTGGGCCACAGCCCGCAATCCATTGCCACCCCATGGCATTGGACGCAGGGTCCCAGTCAATCAGTGTTTCTTCAAACCACTTCATCCCAATCTTCCAATCGGTCAGCAGATGTTTGGTCAGATGCGATCCGACAATCATACGCAAGCGGTTGTGCATCGTGCCTGTTACATACAATTCGCGCATGGCCGCATCGACCATCGGTTCGCCCGTGATGCCGCGCCGCCACGCTTCGGCGTCGTCGCTTTCACCGCGCCACTTGAACGCGTCCCACTCCTCGCGCCAGTTGCGCGTGGTGATTTGCGGCGTGTGATAGATCAGATGATAGGCAAACTCGCGCCATACCAATTCTTTGCAGAAATGTTCCGCGCCTTTTGCCCCTTCGGCCATGGCCTGCTGACCTGCGTGCCAAATCCGACGCGGGGCAATTTCACCGTAGGTCAGGTTTTCGGACAGGCGCGATGTGGCCTCGATGCTGGGGAAATCCCGCTCTTCTTTATAGCGCCCTACGGCACTGTTGATGAACCCCATCAGTCGGGCTTCGGCGTC
>CALLAV010000322.1 GCA_938001995.1 uncultured Amylibacter sp.
GCCGCCCTGCGTTAACGACCACGACGCAGCCCCAGGTGGCTCGTCTTCTGGCGCCGGAACCTCGGTCGCCTTCAACACCGCCGCCGCTGGAATCGGCTCTGACACAGGCGGCTCGGTCCGTATCCCCGCCGCATGGAATGATCTCGTCGGCCTCAAAACCACCGCAACCCTAATATCTCTCAAAGGCGTCGTCCCGCTCGCCGAAATCTTCGACACCATCGGCCCCCTCTGCCGATCTGTTGAGGACGCCGCTCACCTTACCGCCGCCATGACCAATGGCACCGCGCCCGATCTCTCCAACGCCACTCTCGCAGGCCGTCACTTCGCCATCTGCACGACCTCCGCGCTCGACGATGTGGAGCCCCCCGTGATGAAAGGCTTCGAAGCGTCGATTAAAAAACTCAGCGCCGCTGGTGCAAAAATCACCGAATTGCCTATCCCGCAGATGCCCGAAATCCTCGGCCTCTCCGCCGTCCTTTTCCCGTCAGAGGCTTACGCCCAGTGGAAAAAAGAAATCGAGGCCAGCCCCGACGTCATGTTCCCCGAAATCCTTGAACGCTTTCGCATCGGCCTAAAACACTCCGCCGTCGATTACGTGCGCGCTTACAAACGCATGATGCAATTGCGTACAGAATATGCCGCAATCACCGCGCCCTATGACGCGGTGCTACTGCCCACGTCCCCCGTCATGCCCCCCAATGTCGAACGCCTTGAAACCGACAGCGCATTTTACCAGCGGATCAACCTTCTCGCGCTGCGCAACACCCGTATTGGCAACCTCATGGGTCTCTGCGGCCTGACCCTCCCCACAGCTGAGAAAAGCGTTGGCATCATGGCCATGTCTAACCCGTTTACCGAAGCAAAACTGCTGCGTGTTGGGGCTGCGATGGAATCTGCCCTGCGTTGAACCGTGTAAATCTCTGACTTGGGCAAAAAAGCCACATATGCGCCACCTTTGGTAAAAGACGTTTGGCGTAACCCCTTCTTTTGGCTAATGTATTGGGAAACGGGGCGTTAGACCCCAAACCCTGAGGCAGATATGCAATTTCCAGAGCGGTTTTCGGACCTGCCAGAATACGCTTTCCCGCGTTTGCGCGCGCTGTTGGATGTTCATCCTGCAGGCGGTGACGTGTTGGCCATGTCTTTGGGTGAACCAAAACACCCATTCCCTGCATTCATCACCGAAGAAATAGTTAAAAATGCATCGGGTTTTGCAAATTACCCGCCAAATGACGGCTCCCCAGAACTGCTGACTGCGATTGCGGATTGGGTGAAACGGCGTTTCAACGTCGCCATCGACGCATCGAGCCAAATCATTGCACTGAACGGCACCCGAGAAGGGTTGTTCAACTCTTGCATCGCCGCCTGCCCCGAACAGAAAAGCGGCAAGCGCCCAAATGTGCTGATGCCGAACCCGTTCTATCAGGTCTATGCCGTTGCCACGATGACAGCAGGTGCCAACCCCGTCTATGTGAACGCAACCGCAGAAAACGGTTTCTTGCCTGATTTTACGACTGTCCCCGCTGACGTGCTCGACAACACGGCCATCGTTTATCTGTGCTCCCCATCCAACCCACAAGGGGCCGTTGCTACATCCGAATACTGGCGCAACCTTCTGGAATTGGCTGAAAAGCACGATTTCAAAGTCTTCGCCGATGAATGCTATTCTGAGATTTATCGCGGCCAAGCGCCCGTGGGCGCAATCGAAGTTGCCGCCAAAATGGGTGCTGATCCAGAACGATTAATTATTTTCCATTCGCTTTCCAAACGTTCAAATCTGCCAGGCCTCCGCTCTGGCTTTGCGGCCAGCGGGCCAAAGAACATCGCGGCCATGAAACAGTTGCGCAACTACGCGGGCACACCGCTGCCTATGCCGCTGCAACACGCTGCAATTGCCTGTTGGAAAGACGAGGCCCACGTGATTGAAAACCGTGCCCTATACGGTGCGAAATTCACTGTGGCAGACGAGATTTTCGGAGACGTAAACGGGTACGTCCCACCGCAAGCAGGGTTTTTCTTGTGGCTTCCAGTCGAAGACGGCGAAGCGGCAGCGTTAAAACTTTGGAAAGATTCTGGAGTCAGAGTTTTGCCAGGTGGTTATTTGGGAAGAGAGGTCGACGGCCAAAATCCGGGGCACGGATACATCCGTGTCGCAATGGTCGCACCGATTGATGATATGACGCGCGGGTTGAAAGACATCCACCGTCACTTGTACGAGGGGTAGAGAAATGGCTTATCAAACACGCGCGCGCGATCCATTGCTAGAAACGCACATGCAAGAGGCGATCCGTAAGCGTGGCCGCGAGTTGATTGGTTTGGCCATGGTTGCCATGTCGATCCTGTTTGCCGCGATGCTTTGGTCCTATTCTCCAACCGATCCTAGCTGGTCTTCCGCTACATCTGCCCCTGCGCAAAACATGCTCGGCGCATTTGGCGCGGGCATTGCGTCCAAACTGATCCTTGCGATTGGTTGGGCGTCTTGGTGTTTCCCGCTTTTGTTGTTTGTTTGGGGCAGCCGTTTCGTGTTGCACATGGGCGAAAACCGTCTTATCGGGCGTGCCGTTGTGATCCCCGTTTTCCTTGCATTCAGTGCCATTTTCCTCGCAACACACGTTCCTCCTGCAATATGGCAACACGGCTTTGGCCTTGGCGGCTTGTCTGGCGATGCGGCCCTTGGGATCGTCATGGATCTTGTGCCACTTGGTCTGACGATGCGTTTGATTGTTGTTTCTTTGATCTTAGGTGCACTGTTCGTTGTAACTGGATTGTTTACACTTGGTTTTTCCAAGTTGGAGTTGCGTTACATTGCGCATTATTCAATGATTGCGATCATCCTAACCTACGCGTCTATTGTGGCTGTTCTGGGTTTTGTCCTACGCGGTGGAGCCAAAGGTGCGATTGCTGCGAAAGCGACAATCGACGCGCGTCGTGAAGCCAGTGCCGAAGAAAAAGCAATGGAAACCCTGCGCAGCATGCCAGAGGAAGCCCCAACAGGCGAGAAACCAGACGAATCTCGTGCGGCTGCGAAATCTTGGTCCGTGCCGCAGTTCAAAATACCCAGCTTTAAGAAATCCGCACCTTTACCAGACGACGACGAGGTTGTGGATCTGATGGCTGACGACGATGAATCCGATCGCGTGCGCAGCCGTATCAACGATGCCATTAAATCCAAGGTCCTTCGCGCCCGAACCAAGCGTATTTCAGATGAACCCCATGTTACTGAAAACATCTTCCGTGAGTTGCCAGATAATGACGATCCGTCTGCTCCAGCACTGGGTGGTGCAACCCGTGATATGGATGCAGAACCAGCAACCTTTGCCACCACACGCCGCCCACCTTCTTACGAAGAACAAAAAGCTGTTGTGAAGCCACGTTCGCAAGCCCCTGTTCAGCAAAGCAAAAAGGCCAAAGCGGAAGCACAGCCAAGCCTGTTCAAGGGTCCAGAAGTTGACTATGAAACTCCGCCATTGGAATTGTTGGCCAGCCCATCCACAATCGTGCGCCACCAATTGTCTGATGAATCGCTCGAAGAAAACGCACGAATGCTGGAAAGCGTTTTGGATGACTATGGCGTTAAGGGCGACATCGTTTCTGTACGCCCAGGCCCTGTTGTCACCATGTACGAACTGGAACCTGCGCCGGGCCTCAAAGCATCCCGCGTGATCGGACTTGCGGATGATATCGCCCGCTCCATGTCGGCGTTGTCCGCACGTGTGTCCACTGTTCCAGGTAAATCCGTGATCGGCATCGAACTGCCAAACGAAAACCGCGAAACCGTGCTGCTGCGCGAATTGCTGGCGTCTCGCGATTACGGCGATGGCGATCATGGCCTGCCGCTTGCGCTTGGCAAAGATATTGGCGGCAAATCTCAGATCGCCAACCTTGCGAAAATGCCTCACTTGCTGATCGCGGGTACAACAGGTTCTGGTAAATCCGTAGCTATCAACACGATGATCCTGTCATTGCTGTATAAATTGTCACCCGACGAATGCCGCATGATCATGATTGACCCGAAAATGCTGGAACTGTCTGTTTACGACGGCATCCCGCACCTTCTGTCCCCTGTTGTGACCGACCCAAAAAAGGCTGTGGTCGCGCTGAAATGGGTCGTGGGCGAAATGGAAGAACGCTATCGCAAAATGTCCAAAATGGGCGTGCGTAACATTGGCGGCTACAATTCCCGCGTCGAAGCATCCCTAGCCAAAGGCGAGGATTTTACCCGCACAGTCCAAACTGGGTTTGACGACGATACGGGCGAGCCAGTGTTCGAAACCGAAACCTTCACCCCTGAAAAAATGCCTTTCATCGTCGTTATCGTGGACGAAATGGCCGACCTGATGATGGTCGCAGGCAAAGAGATCGAAGCCTGCATTCAGCGCCTTGCGCAAATGGCCCGTGCGTCTGGCATCCACCTGATAATGGCAACACAGCGTCCATCTGTAGACGTGATCACAGGCACAATCAAAGCGAACTTCCCAACGCGGATTTCGTTCCAAGTGACGTCCAAAATCGACAGCCGAACCATTCTTGGTGAAATGGGCGCGGAACAACTGCTGGGCATGGGCGACATGCTGTATATGGCAGGCGGCGGCAAAATCACCCGCGTTCACGCACCATTCGCATCTGATGAAGAAGTCGAAGAAGTGGTCAACCATCTGAAACAATTCGGCGAACCAGAATATGTGTCTGGCGTGGTCGAAGGCCCGTCCGAAGACAAAGAAAGCAACATCGACGCCGTTCTTGGACTTGGTGGCAACACCGACGGTGAAAACGCGCTTTATGATCAGGCTGTGGCCATCGTGATCAAAGATCGCAAATGTTCCACCAGCTACATTCAACGCAAACTGTCCATCGGCTATAATAAGGCCGCCAAACTGGTCGAAGAAATGGAAGACCAAGGTGTCGTGTCCCAAGCAAACCATGTGGGTAAACGCGAAATCCTTGTACCTGAACAACATTAAAGCGAGATTCCGCCATACGGCGGGCCTCACACTTGTTTGTTCACAGGCGGGGTTTTTTAGTTGACGTTAGACGCCTATATTAACCCTATGAAACGTAGACTATTTCTCGGAGGCCTCGCGGCGCTCCCCCTTGCAGCCCCCGCTTTGGCCAACGCCAAACCGTTGTCGCTGAACGAGATTTCCAAATACCTGAACGGACTCAACAGTGCTAAAGGGGCATTCACGCAAGTGAACCCAGACGGCACGCTGTCCAAAGGCACCTTTTATATCAAACGTCCGGGGCGGATGCGGTTCGAATACGCAGCACCCAACGATGCGCTTGTGATTGCTGGGCAAAGCCGACTGGCGATTTTTGACGGGCGGTCCAACGCGGGACCACAGCAATACCCGCTGCACAAAACCCCACTGCACATCATCTTGAAAAAGAACGTGAACCTAAATGCCAGCGGCATGGTCACGGCCCATCAGCATGACGGTACATCCACCAGCATAACGGCCCAAGATCCCGAACATCCGAACTACGGAAATGTGAAACTTGTGTTTACGGACAAGCCAACGGAATTGCGCCAGTGGATCGTCACAGACGAAAGCGGGCAGAAAACCACAGTCATTTTGGGTGAGCTGAACAAGAAGGCCAACATTCCTGGCCGTCTGTTCGACATTGATCGCATCGTGAAAGAAGGCGACAACCGCTAAGCGACCGTCGCCTTATTCTTAGCGCCGTGGACAGGTCGCCAGCTGGCTACCATACATCTCCGCGCGCGTGCGGTTGCGTGATGCCACGTTCAACAACCATTGCTTCCCGCGATAGCTGCCCCGCTTAAACCCAGTATGTCCTTGGTGATAGGCCAAGTACTGATTGTAAGCGTCAGATTTCGATACGCCGTTTTTCTGTTGCGTTTGGTCCATGTACCAACCCATGAAATCCACAGCGTCTCCAAAGTTATCGCGTCGCGCAAACCGTTTACCAGTGGAGTTTTTGTACCAATCCCACGTGCCATCTAACGCCTGGCTAAACCCATAGGCTGACGATTGCCGTCCCATCGGAATTACACCCAACGTGTACTTACGCGGTGTGCGTGCTTTGGCCACAAAACGGCTTTCGTGATAAATGGTTGCAAGGATAACCTCACGTGGAACACCCCATTTGCGTTCCATTGCTTTTAGGTCTTTGGACCAGCCTTTACGCTCTTTCAACATCACACATGCGTTGTCGAGGTTGCGGGGTGGCGCGGATCTGCCACCTGAACACGCGGCAAGGATCAAGACCGCGATAAGGATCGTGCTATACTTCATGTCTGCCTCATAAATCCGATCTAACGTCGGTATTGAGGATTTTTTACACCAAATACGCGTAAAATCAAAGAGTTTGCTGTGCAAAATTAAACCAAAAACGCCAATGTGATCGGAATTGTCACAACCGAAAGCAACGTGGACACAACAACCAGGCCCGCGACCTCCCCTGCTTCTGCGCCGTATTTCTCTGCCAACAGGTAAGACGTGACCGCAACCGGCGTAGAGACTTGTAAAACCAGCACCGCCAAAGCAATTGGAGACAACTCAAAAAACTGCCCTACGAAAAAGGCTATTCCCGCACAAAACACTACTTTTACAATGGCTAAGATCACCGCGCGGATTACATTTTCAGGGGTCAATCGTGCCAACGCAACGCCAAGCGTGATTAACATCAAAGGGATCGCCATCTGCCCAATCAGTTCTAGTGTATTGGTCATCCACAACGGTGTCTGCCAGCCCTGAACCATGAACAAGCCGCCAAGCAAAGTAGCCCCGACCAGCGGTTCTTTTATCACTTTCAGCGGGGATCCGCCGCCTGACACCAGCCAAATTCCGAAGGTGAACGAATAGATGCCCATGACAGCGAAAATCACCACGGCGTAGCCTAGCCCAACTTCTCCAAATGCGAACAATGCTAACGGAAGGCCAAGGTTGCCCGTATTGCCAAAAATCAGCGGCGCAAGGAAGGTTTGTACATCCAATCGACCCACCTTGACCAAAACAAAAAATGCAATTGTCACAAGGGCATAGGCGGCACATGCAGCCCAAACAGTTGCGAACAACGCATCGCGTTCAATCTCGGTTTTCATTAAGGATGTAAAGATCAGCGCAGGGACTCCGATGGTCATCGCCAGCCGTGTCACGAATTGCACGCGGTACTCGTATCCAAGCTTGACCCAAACCACGCCAATCAGCGCCAGAAGGAAAACTGGCGCAACGATTTGCAAAACTGTTACGAAAAGCGCCACCGACTGTTTCCTTAAAATTACTTGCAATCAATCCCTCAAAATAAGACATATTGTCAATCGGATCTGCGGATTCGGACCTTGGGGAAGTAAGAATAGTTAGTCGCGATATGCTGCACGCAGAAGCAAAATTTACAATCGGCCAAGTGGTGCGTCACCGCAAACACCCGTTTCGCGGTGTTATTTTTGATGTGGATCCGACCTTTTCAAACACAGACGAATGGTGGGAAAGCATCCCAGAAGATTCTCGTCCGCGTAAGGAACAGCCGTTCTATCACCTGCTGGCTGAAAACGATTCATCGTATTACGTGGCGTATGTGTCCGAGCAGAACTTGATCACGGACACGTCGGGCACGCCTGTCGATCATCCAGAAGTGCTCGCTATGTTTGGAGAGTTGAACGACGGGCAGTATCGCCTCGACGTTCAGATGAACTAAGCCACGCAAACCCAGAAACAGAGTAGTGACGTTAGCTTATGCTGACGCTAATTGTGATATCTGGAAAGTGTCCCAACGCGGCGATCAAGGGTGGGGGCTGTTATGACCACCGCGTCGGGTACAAGCAATATTTCAGCTCTGCTAACTGGTATGGTGGCCAATCGCGGCAAAGGCTGGGTCGGAATAAGGCAATTTTGTGAAATTTTGCGATATTCCAAATACTTCACAAGTGTCATTAAGAAACCTGCGTTACAAATGCGTAAAGTGAGGCGAGGAAAAGCCCCGCAACGGCTACCAACACACGGCATCTTTGCGGGACTGTTACTCGTTACTCACTTTACGCGTAGCTCTGTTATGGCGCTGTAACGAGACGATTCTGTGATCCAATTGGGGCAATTCCACGGTCTTTTCACGCCTTGAATCCGACCATTAATTAACTTGCCATTAACACATCTTCGGCCCAAACTGTGGGCATGAACATGCAGAACGTGACACGAATTCCAGCAGGCAAAGGCTTTGACGCCGTTCACTATCACCGAACGGAGCTGGCCCCCATTATGTCCCTGTATGGCCAAATGGTGGCAGCAGGCGAATGGCGCGATTATGGCATCAGTGCCCTGCGAGAAGTTGCGATATTCTCAATTTTTCGCCGTACCGCGGAACACGCGCTGTACCGTATTGAAAAGCGCCCAAAGCTTCAGGGTAAGCAAAGCATGTATTGCATCATTGGTATGGATGGTCGCATCCTAAAACGTGGCAATGATTTGAAGAATGTGCTGCGCGTGTTGGAGCGTAAATTAATCCGTGCTGTGGATTAAGGCCGTCTGATTGAGGTGACCTCTTTTCCCTCGGCTTGCAAAATCCGCGCTTTCACCAAGTCCAAAGGTTCCACGGTCGTTGCCATATGATGCCCGTTCGCATGCACAATCGCGTCGGCATCAACCATCATCCCAACGTGGCCTTGCCAGAACACCAAATCGCCGCGCTGCGTGTGCCCACTGGCAACGGCGAAGAACGCTTCTTGCTGATCGCTGTCACGCGGGCAGTCTTGACCCGCCGCCCGCAATGCCGCGTGGATCAAGCCTGAGCAATCAATTCCGAAGTTACTGTCGCCGCCCCAAAGGTATGGCACGCCAAGGAACCGCAACGCAGTGGCCGCCGCGTCCGTCTCCAGATCCCGTAAGGGCACAACCTGCTGTTCTGGCACATACCCATCTGCAACCCGCCAAAATGCGTCACCTTGATCCGCGGCTGCAACCGTCGCCCCGAACGGCAGCGCCATCACAGGTATCGTCTTGATTGAGCGGCTGGCGTAAACATGCGCGCCCAGTGTTGTAACTCGATGTGTGGGCTCTGCCACCTCGCGCAGATCACTGACTGCTATGTATCCAACAAAGCCGCTCGGCACAGCAAAGCCAAAGGCATAGTCATCGACCTCTTCGAGCACGCAAAACCCATCGCCATGCACCAACTGCCGATCGAGCGCCCCTGCTGGTTCGGTCAATAAATCAGCAACAGATGCAGAGACAGATCGCAATTCACCTTCGACGAAATCCACACCGTCCACGGATCCGCGTAAACTCTCATGCGCAACCGATCCATTGCAGCGAAAAGTCCGTCGATCCATCACTTCGCGGCCCTTGTTTCGACAAGTTGCAACATCGCCCGTGCTGACATGCAGGCCCCGCCTTTGGTGCGGCCCGGCTTGGCACTCGGCGTCCAGCCATAGATATCGAGATGCACAAAGTTCGCGGTCTTTTCTACGAACCGCCGCAAGAACAACGCCGCCGTAATGGAACCCCCGAAGCCACCTGCAGGCGCGTTGTCGAGGTCCGCTACATCTGGTTCAATCATTTCTTCGTAAGCGTCCCAAAACGGCATCCGCCACAGCGGGTCCGCAACCGCCGTTCCTGCCGCCGTCAGCTCGTCTGCTAAATCATCGCCGTCCGTATAAAACGGCATCACATCAGGGCCAAGCGCCACACGCGCCGCCCCCGTCAACGTCGCTTTGCACACTAACAAATCAGGCTCTTCTTCGTCCGCCAGCGCCAGCGCATCCGCCAGCACCAGCCGCCCTTCGGCGTCCGTATTGTTGATCTCAACCGTCAGCCCCTTGCGCGAGGTCAGCACATCTTGTGGACGAAACGCGCCCGCGGAAATCGAGTTTTCGACCGCTGGCACAATCACGCGCAACCGCACAGCCAACCCCAGCGACATGATCATTTGCGCAAGGCCCAAAACCGTCGCCGCACCGCCCATATCTTTCTTCATTAGACCCATCGACGCACCGGGTTTGATGTTCAGCCCGCCCGTATCAAAACAAACGCCTTTACCGACCAGCGTGATCTTCGGGTCTGTCGGCTTGCCCCACACCATATCCAGCAAGCGCGGCGCTTGATCAGACGCGCGCCCGACCGCATGGATCATCGGAAAGTTGTGGACCAAAAGATCGTCACCCAACACCACATCCGCCTTTGCGCCATAATCCCGTGCCAGCTTTAAAAACGCTGCTTCCAGCATCTCTGGCCCCATATCCGATGCTGGCGTGTTGATCAGATCACGGGTCAGAAAGTCCCCTGCGACGATTGCCTCCAGACGTGCAGCATCTACGCCGTTTGGTGCAACCAACCGAGCCTTTGGGGCGGATTTCTTTTTGTAGCGATCAAAGACATATCCAGAAAGAAGCCACGCCAGTGCTGCCTCTTCCTTCTCGGCTCCGTTCAGACCCGATGCTATCTCGTAGACGCCAGCTGGCAATTTCACCGCTGCATGACCCATATGCAAACGCCCGCGTGCCCGTTTCGCGGATGTTCCCCAGCCCACAAGTGCGCGTGCAATGCCGTCATCAGACGGGACACACAGAACTTCGCCCAGCTTGCCCGTAAATCCGTTTGCTTTGGCCCAAGCCACCGTTTGCGCAGGGGCATGTTTCGTGAATTGGTCAAACGTATCGGACGCGATGACGTCAATTGGAATGGCGGCATCGGTAGAGGTTGCGAATGTTGCGGACATAGGAACTCCAAGGCTTTTGCCACAAGCTACTCTCATTTCCACAAGGGATTAAATGCCTATTTCGTGTTTTGGTGCTAATCCACCCCCGCAATCGTAAACAAACCATTAATGCCGACACGTCCGCATAGACGTGTCGGCATTAATGGAAATTTAACTAAGTGAGCACACCAAGCCACACCTAAACTTTGACTTAATCGTTCGGCATTGGCGCTGGGGTTGGGCGATCATTCAAAATCGTCACATCACGGCGTGGGAACGGAATTTCGATGTCGTTCTCTTTCAGAACATCCCAAAGCGCCAGATACACATCACCACGCACATTGGTCAGACCAGCCGTGCTGTCCTTGATCCAAAACCGCAGCGTGAAATCAATCGAACTGTCACCGAGGTTCACGATATGGCACACAGGTTTTGGGATTTTCACCACCCGCGACACATTCAACGGCGCTTCGGATGCCAGCCGTTTCACTTCGTGCGGGTCACTGGCATAGGCCACGCCGAATTGTATTTCCAGTCGCACCAGATCGGATGAATGGGACCAGTTGATCACTTGGCTGGTGATGAAATCTTCGTTCGGGATCAGATATTCCCGTCCGTCCCGCGTCAGCACCGATGCATACCGCGCGCCCAACTGCGTGATCCAGCCAAACGTCCCATCGAGCGAGATCACATCCCCAGGCTTAATCGACTTATCGAGCAGAATGATCACACCCGACACAAGGTTCGACACAATCTTTTGTAAGCCAAAACCGATGCCCAAACCAATCGCACCCGACAACAACGCCAAGTTTCCGATATCAAAACCGATCACCCGCAGCCCGATCAGGAATGCAATCGTATAAAGCCCCAGCTGCAACGCCTTGTTCAGCAACACACGGATAGACGGCGACATATCATCAATATCGTTGATCCGCTTCGATCCCGCTTTCGATAGGAAGCTCGCCACCACGAACAACACAGCCAGCGACACAATCGCGATCAGCACCGTCAACAACGAAACCCGCGTCCCACCCGTATCCAGCGCAACCGTATCAAGTGCATTGGACACCGTGTCACGCAGACCGAAAATTTCGAGCACGACAAAAATGCCGATCATCCACCGCACAATCGCGCGCACCGACTGGGATTTAATCAATCGGGTGGTCACCACCACCACCAACCACCACAACGCCAGAGTTGCTGCAATCGAAACGAAATAAGACCGGCTCGGCCACGTCATTTCGCGCATTACAAAAACCGTGCCCCATGACATGACCACAAAGATCATAAGCCACAACCATTTGGTCAGAACCGAGCAGAACCGCAGAAACCATTTTGGCAGCCCATGCGATTTGCCCAAACGAGCCCGAATACGGGGCCGATAGAACTGCGCGAAACACCACGACACGAACAGGAGGGCCAGAATAATCGCCAACTGATAGCCGGACCAAGGCTGCGTCAAACGTGTGATCAGCTTTTCGCCCATATCAATCAGCATTTCTGACTGCTCCGCCACGCTCGGCAATTCAGCCGCTGGTTCTGGCGTTACTTCTGTCGTCGCTGTCGTTTCTGCCTCTGTTGTGGTCTCTTCTTCCACGCTCTACGCCCCGTCTTGCTTTCCCTTAAGATAGACTTTTTTGCGCTTTTGGTAAGGGTCATTTCCACAAAGCCCAACGCCCCTTGATAGAATCCCCTCCGCAGGGTATTCCCTGCCCTTATGATGACCAGATTCACAATGGATGACCGCACCCGCCTGCCGTGGCGTTTCCACGGCGGCCTCGTTGCGCGCATCACAGGGCTATCTGCGTAAACTTTACGCCCCCCATCCATTAGCCAATATTTTCAGCCGGAGGATACAAAATGTCCGCACCAAAAACACTCTATGATAAAATCTGGGACGCCCACGTTGCCCACGAAGCCGAAGACGGCACTTGCCTTTTGTACATCGACCGTCACCTCGTTCACGAAGTGACCTCCCCGCAAGCCTTCGAAGGTTTGCGCATGTCAGGCCGCACCGTGCGCGCACCTGAAAAAACAATCGCTGTGCCAGATCACAACGTACCGACCACGTTGGGCCGTGAAGACCCAGAAACCATGCCAGAAGACAGCCGCGTGCAAATGGCGGCGCTCGATCAAAACGCGAAAGAGTTTGGCATCCACTACTATCCTATGAACGACGTGCGCCAAGGCATCGTTCACATCGTTGGCCCCGAACAGGGCTGGACCTTGCCGGG
>CALLAV010000323.1 GCA_938001995.1 uncultured Amylibacter sp.
AACTTTGGACCTGCGGATCCGATGGCGGGTTTGGCGAACTGGCCGCTGGCGCGGTATTGGGTGCCAGCGCTGGTGGGCGAATGGCGCGAGTGGGAGCCGCATAACGAGCAGCAGGGCAAGTATTGGACAACGCGCACGCAAAATGTGGCGGCATTGCCAATGATGGCACTGATCAAGCATGTGGATGGGATGGATTTGGGTGCGCTGGATGTGCCTGCGTTGTTTATCTATTCCGAGCAGGATGTTGTTGTGTCCCCTGCGCTGACGGAGGCGGCGATTGAGGCTTGGGGTGGTGCGAAGCAGGTGGAAAAGCGGGTGATGACAGATGCAGATACGCCGAGCCATCATGTGATTGCCGGGGACATCATGAGCCCGAGCCAGACCGCGGAAACGGTACAGATCATTGGTGATTGGGTCGCTGACCTGCCCAATTGAGCGCTGACGCGCACGGCTTTTAGCTTGGCCTGTGGGCTAAGCGGGTTTTGGATATTGAAGTCAAAAAAAAGGATGTTTGACTTTTCACCCAGTTTATGAACAATGTTCAATAATTGGAGATTGTGATGCGCAAAACCTTTATTATTTTGTTTTCTGTGGCAGCGATTGCGCTGTTTGTTTTGGTGGTTCTGCCGCTGATGATGCTGAAGAAGTCGATTGATGACTTTGGGGAACAGTTGGGCGGTGGGGACAAGAACTATGTGAATGAGCAGCTGTCCAAGGCTTATGTTCTTGAGGAGGGTTTGATTGCGTATCGGCCCAATTCCACGGGGCAGATTATTGCAGCCAACATTTTTTCCTTAGGAACTGTTGGGCGGCCTGAGTGGTTGGTGGGCAAGAAAATGACGCAGGCGGATGTGGGATCGTTTGAGGTTTTGGCGCAGAATTATGCGCGGGACAACCAGCGGGCCTATTTCGGGGCGGCTGTTTTGGAAGGGGGGGATCCTGCGTCTTTTGCACCTGTCGGTTATGGGTACAGTCGCGATGACAATCAGCTGTGGTTTGGAACCGTCGAGGTGATGGACTGGGCCGAGCCGTTTGCCGGGGAGATCACCGCCTTTTCATCGCGGGTCTTTGACGTGGAATCGCAGGGGTATTATTTCAGCAATGCATTGGTTGAATTGCCAGAACGCCCGCGTGGCAAAGTAATCCACCATTGTCGCGATTGGTTTGAGATGAACGGAGCGCTTTGGTTTGCCGGCACCCGGTTCGCGTTGCCAAACGATCCGATTGAAGTTGTAGATTGTGACGGGTCTATGCGTTCCGCTTCTTCAGTTGAGTTGGTTGAGGAGAACAAGGGCTTGCTGTTTATCGCAGGGGGACGCGTGTATTTGGCGCGGATCACGGGGGATATGGCTGAGGTACATGATTTCGATGCTCTTGTTGAAACGGCGGTATTTTTTGAACCGCACCACACCGAAAACCTGTTGATGGCAAAGTTGCAGGATGATCGGCTGGTTGTGGTTGATTTGAATGGAACGCGGGATGTGCAGGATTTGGGGGTGTTTCCTGATTTGAAAGACAGTGTATTGAAACGTGGGGGGCATCGGTCGGTTTGGCTGGACGGGACCTTCCTTGTTTACAACGAAGAGCCATCGGAGCCGATCTACACTGTTTACAGAAACGCGACGCAAGAGGGCTTTATCACCCTGACAGAGGAGAAAGTATTCTCCAGCGCGTTTGAAGTGGTGGGTGCAGATCCTGCATCAATTGAAGTGTTGAGTGGCTCTATTGCGCGGGATCGAGGGGCCTGTTTTGTGGGGATGCATTACATCGGCGACTTGCCACCGAACGAGGGGCAAGACGTGGAAGCGGCGACGGATTTATGCCGTGCGATGGATGGAGCCTCGCATGTGATTTATGACGGCATGCGGATCAGTTTGCAGAAGGATTTCAAGCGGGTTTTGGATGGGGACGCAGCCGAGCAAGGGGATGAATTCATCTATGATTATGTGCTTGGGTTTGTGCATGTGCAGAATCTGACGGATGCACCGCTGCCAGTGGATAAGGTATTTTATGACGGGATTGATGCATGGATGCGGTCTGGAAAAATGGTGGAGATAGAGGTGGAACGCCCTGTTTTGAACTATGAGGGCGCACATGCCCTTGCACCGGGTGAAACGGTCAGCTGGCCTTTGAAGGTACGCAGTGATGTGCGCAATCTTGGGGCGGGTTTTTACATGTCACTGACCCATGTGGGCGATAAGAAAGCGCGTTTTGGGGATCGGCCGCTGCGGTTTTCTCAGACTTACTTTTCTGAACCAGCGGTGGTTGGCGGCGGCGATTAAGCGTTGCGGTTGGGACTGCGCATGTTGACGATTACGGCGCTGATAAACGCAATCAGGATTGTGAGCATAAGGCCGAGGAGCAGTACCACGAAGGACTGCATCGTGGCTGACATAGTCGCGAGTGGACCAAAGCCAAGCGATGCGATCCAAGCAGGTGCCGCGTCTGTGACGATACGGATGCCGATGGTGGCAATCAACAAGGCGAGCGCGGCGGCAGAGGCGATCAGCACGATGACACGCTGCCCAACTGCGACGTGACGCCCAATGGCCGCGCGCCGATAGCTGGTAAACTGGTTGCCAATGTCTTTTTGCACGATCAGCAAAGACGGAACCACCAACAACACAAGAAATAAGCCAACGCCGAGGCCATAGCACAATGTGATGACCGTGGGTTTTAGGAATTCGGCTTGGCGCGATCCTTCGTATAACAGTGGGGTCAAGCCGAGCACCGTGGTCAGCGTGGTCAGCAAAACAGGACGCAATCGGTCCGTTGCGGCGTCTACGATTGCAGGGAACAGGCCACGCGATTTCGCATATTCGTCCACAGTTGTGACCAGAACAATGCTGTCATTGATGATGATACCCGACATGCCAATAAGACCTACGACCGAAAACATAGACAAAGGCACGCCCCAAGCATGGTGTCCGTAGATTGTTCCAATGAGGCCGAAAGGTATGACGGCCATAACGACCAGCGGACGAGTCCAACTGGCAAAGATCCACGTGAGCGTAAGGTAGATGCCAAGCATACAAAGCGAGAAACCGAGGAAGGCATCGGACAGGAACTGTTGTTCCTGTTCTGCAAGGCCAGACATGCGCCATTCAACGCCCAGATCAGAGGCGATTTGGGGCATAATGACGGTGCGGAGTTGATCTTCTACAAAGGTGGCGCGGTCGGCGTCATCTTCTGAGATATCACCTGTAACGGAAATCAGTCGAATACCGTTTTCTCGGCGCACAGTTGAAAAACCGAGCGTGGTTTCGACACTTACAACATCTGCAAGCGGCACGTAGGTTCCAGTGGGTGTGCGCAGACGTGTTTTTTCAAGGAAATCAGCGGCCAGTTCGCTTTCGGGCAAGCGAACGGTCACCTTGGCCGTGCGCACGCCGTCGGGGAAAGTCGCAGCTTCGATCCCGTTTAAACGCGAGCGTAATTCACGGCCAATGGCGTCGATGGTGAAGCCAAGGGACTGGCCTTGTGGGGTCAATTCCAGCACCAGTTCTTCTTTGTCATAGGCGAGGTTATCCTCCACCGCCGAGACTTCTGGGTATTGGGCGACCGCTGCTTTCAGCGCTTCGGACGCGGCTTTCAGTGTATCTGCATCTGCGCCGTAAATCTGGATATCCATGCTGTCGCCACCGGGTCCAGAACGCCAACCGCGGAAGCTGACAGTTTCTAGCATCGGATGTTTGCGCACGTTGTCTTGGATCGCGGCGACCAATTCAAAAGACGTGTATGGGCGGCTGTCAGCGTCAATCAATTCAACGGCGAT
Organism: uncultured Amylibacter sp.; assembly: GCA_938001995.1. Classification (GTDB taxonomy): domain Bacteria; phylum Pseudomonadota; class Alphaproteobacteria; order Rhodobacterales; family Rhodobacteraceae; genus Amylibacter. Next base: position 3,776 of record CALLAV010000323.1, read on the forward strand.
AGACCCAAGCTGATCCTCGTCTTTGGTGTCTGATCCTGCAAGCGAACGGCCTGTGTTGCCGCCCACTTCGGCAAGGACATAGGTCACTGGATTAAGGCCGTGCTCCTTTTCGTATTCAGCGGCAGTATCGGCCACAGCCCGTTGCAGTTCGCGCACCATTTCAAGGGTGTCGTCGCGGGTGGCACCTGACAGCATGGCGATGTTGCCAGAGATGGATGCGCGTTCGGGGGCGTTAAAGAAGCGCCAGCGCACGTCGCCAGAAATGAACAGAGCGGCCTGCATCGCCAACAGCGCGGTCACGCCTGCAAGAACTGGGTAGCGGAACACCAGCACCCAGCCCATAACGCGGCGGAACACCACCCGTTTGAACCAGTCAAAGCCTTTGTTAAAGGTTTCAGACGGCCAGTCATACCAACGTTTGGTTTTGATCGCGTGCAACGCGTGGGACATGTGGTTTGGCAGGATGATGAAGCATTCCACAAGGGATGCGATCAGCACGGCGATGACCGTGAACGGGATGTCGATAATCAATGAACCGAACCGCCCACCGATTGTCACGAGGCCGAAGAAAGCAATGACGGTTGTAACAGTCGCCGAGAAAACGGGCGGTGCCATTCGGATAGCGGCGTTTTCTGCGGCGCGAACGGGGTCTTCGCCCAGTTGCCTTGCACGGAAATCGGCGTGTTCCCCCACAACAATGGCGTCATCAACGACGATGCCAAGCGTGATGATTAATCCGAAAAGCGACACCATGTTGATGGTCAGACCTGCGGCATACATCAGTGCCACGGCGGCGAACATGGCGACGGGAATGCCTGCGGCGACCCAGAAAGCTGTGCGCGCATTTAGGAAGATAAACAACAACAGAACCACAAGGCCAAGCCCCATCAAACCGTTGTCTACAAGGATGTTCAAACGATCCGTGATAGATTGTGCACGGGTGCGGATCAGCTCGATCGTGACACCTTCGGGAAGGGTTAGCTGCATTTCATCAGCGACGTCTTGCACGCTACTTTGCATGCGGATGGCGTCGCCTAGATCTGCGCGATCCACGCGGATCGATACAGCAGGCAAGTCACCCACATAATAGCTGCGGTTGCGATCCACGCCTTCCACGACAATTTCGGCCACATCGCCGACGCGCAATTTAGACCCGTCAGGATTAGAGCGCACAACGATCTGCTGGATCTGATCGGCCGTGCGTTTTTCGATACCTGTGCGCACACGCGCCGCGCCGCCTGCGACATCCCCTGCGGGGTCGGCCTCGGCCTCTTCTGCGATGGCGTTGGCGATTTGCTGCAAGGTCACATCGTTGCGGATCAACGAAAGTTCGGGTGCGTTGATTACAATTTCTTGCGCGGAGACGCCGCGAATTGTGGTGCGGGTGACGCCGACGCGAAACAGGCGAGCAGAGAATTCATCGGCAAAACGGCCCAACTGATCTGGCGATACGGGGCCTGAAATGACCACATCGGTCACGCGATCCCGCCATGCGCCGCGCCGGATTTCGGGATCATCCGCCCCGTCAGGCAGGCCCGAAACAGCATCCACGGCGACCTTCACATCGTCGGCAGCGCGGGCCATGTCCCAGCCGGGTTCAAATTCCAGCGATATACGTGCGCGGCCTTGCGTTGCGGTGCTTTCCGAACTTTCGATGCCTTCCACGGCCAGTAATGCAGGTTCCAAAACGGCGACGATGCCGTTGTCCACGTCTTCGGGTCCAGCGCCCTGCCAAGGCACAATCACGGTGACGCTGTCGATAATCACATCAGGAAAAAACTGTGACCGGATTTGTGTGGTAGAGCCGAGCCCGACCACCAGCATCAAGACCAACAACAGGTTTGCGGCAGTACGGTGGCGGGTAAAGTAGCTGAGTACGCCTCCTGCGGCCCCTGAAAGTTGGCGCGCCATGGGTTAGGTCCCCATGTTTTTGGACAGACGATCAAACATCGCTTTTGGAATGCGATCCTGTTTCAATCGTTCGAGCACGTTTGTTTTGATCTCGGCTGGAATGTTGTCGTTTGATTGCACAAACGCCATCATCGCCTTGCGCTGATCTGCCGTAATCTCGACGGTTTCTTCGACGCCGTCACTTGGCGCAGAGGCCATGCGCGCTTCGATACGCTCGACTACTTCTTCCAGAACTTCGTCCTGCTCAAACTGTTTGATCAAACGGTCGCGCACCGCTTCTGGCATGCGTTTGTTGTTGCGCAGCATGGTCAGGATTTTGTCGCGACGTGCATCGTCCAGTTTGACCATTTTCTTTTCTTCAATCGCTGGCCCACCGGGCGAACGCGGATTGACGCGGATGCCTTCACCAAGCTGGGGCGCACGCGCCAAGACCAACTTGCGTCCTTGAATGGAATCGGCGCGCACAATCAAATCGTTGCCTGATTTACGCAAGATTTCGACGGTTGCTTCTTCAAGGCGGTTCTCGTCGTTGACCACAAGGACTTCGCCATTTGTCGAGGCTGCAGAGGATGGAATTTTCGCAACGTTTTCCAAAGCAGGTTCGCGCACGGAGACAGACACAAAGTCGCCTGGTTGAATGTTGAGTGTCGCGGCGTTTTTCACACGGGCAAAGAGTTCGCGGCCCGTTTCCCCCGCAGCGACCGAGGCAGAAACCCGGTCAATTTGGCCCGAAAAACTGGCGTCTTCACCAAGGGTGACGCGGACTTCGGCGTTTTGCAGATTGCCCGCGGCAAGAGAGCGGAATTCGGCGTTGGATACGCGAAACGCAATTTCAAGCGCGTTCGGATCAATCAGGCTGCCAAGACGTTCGTTGGCGCTGACAAGGCGGCCAAGCACAACGGACACATCTGTAAGAACACCGTCGAACTCGGCCTTTACTGTGGTGTCGGTCAGCAAACGCACGGCTTCGTCGCGACTGATCTTACGACGCCCGACAAGGGTTTCGGCACGCGCGATCTTGGCTTGTGCATTGGCCAGGGACAGCCGTTTGGCCAGCAAAGCCTGCTCTGCGCTTGAAGTGGCAAGCGCGGCTGTTTCCATCGCTGTGTCCGTGCCAACACCGCGTTCTCGCAGGTTGTCTTGGCGTTCTTGTGCCTTTTGACGCAAGGCCAATTGCCGCTCTGCGGCCTTGATTTCGTCCTCTGCCAGCGAAAGATTGCGGCGCGCATCCGCAAGATCGGCCTGTGCTTCTGCCAGTTCATTTTCGGAAATCAACAGGCGGGATTTGGCGTTTGCGGGGTCTGTTTGAAACAGCACTTCGCCCTTTTTCACAACGCCACCTTCGCGGAAATTATCCGAGATTTGTACCAACTCACCTGTTGCCGCCGCCCGCAGTTCCAGCGTGCGCCCAGAGATGACCTCGCCAAAGGTTTGGATTTCTGGAAACTGCGACCCAAGGGTCACGTCCATGACCTCAACTGTGAAAACACGTTCACGGGCTTCGCGATTGCCAAAGCCTCCAGCGGACTGGTTTTGATACGCCAAACGAATGCTGTTCCCTGCCAGCGCAATAAGCGCGAGGGTAAGCGTCATGAGCATCAAGCCCATCAAACTGCGAGTGATAAAGCGCATTGGCTTCCTTGTCTCGGTGGCACGTATCAGCAGTGATACGAATTAGAATTAGCATTCCGTCGCTAAAAACCAAAGAGTTTCACGGAAATTTGCGAATATTATCAAGAAAGTGGTGCAGGATCGCGCCTGCGGCGGGGATGAGGGGCAAAGCACGGATTTGATCGGGTGACAGAAAGGCAAAACCCGCGCCTTCGCCCAAGGTAATTTCGGACGGTTGCGTTGGACGAGTCGCGGTGTAGGCGTATAACTGCGTGCCGTTAAAGGATTGGGCGCGCGCAACGGGAACGAGCGTGGCGGGATCGAGGGTGAGGGACGTCTCTTCGGTAAATTCGCGGATGGCGGCGGTGCGCAAATCCTCGTCCCCTTCAACATGTCCGCCAAAAAAGGACCAAAGGCCCGGGCCGACGGTGCGTTCGTTAATGTCACGAAGTTGCAAAAGGATGCGGCCTTGATGATCGCGAAGGATGACGCCTGCGGCGCGTGTTGTGCTGGGGTTCCAATCGCCAAGGGTTTGGAATGTGTCGCTCATTTGCGTTTCTGGTGTTCATCAAGGCGTGGCATGATTTCCACAAAGTTGCAGGGCATGTGGCGGTAATCAAGCTGGTAGTGCAGGATTTGATCCCAACCATCTTTGCAGGCCCCAGGCGACCCCGGCAGCGCGAACAGGTAGGTGCCATCCGTCACGCCCGCACAGGCGCGGGATTGGATGGCAGAGGTGCCGATTTTATCTGCGGATATCATAGTGAAATAGGTGGAAAAGGCGTCGATCTCTTTTTCATAGACGTCGCGGTGCGCCTCAACCGTTACATCCCGCCCAGTGAGGCCCGTACCACCTGTAGAAATCACGGCGTCCACGTTTGGATCAGCGCACCAAGCGCGGAGTTGGTCGGCGATCTGGTCGCGTTCGTCTGACAGGATTTTGCGATCTGCGAGGATGTGGTTGTCCGCGGTCAGACGATCCACAAGGGTTTGGCCCGATTTGTCGTCGGCCAGTTGGCGGGTGTCTGAAACGGTCAGGACAGCGATGCGGATCGGGATGAATTGGCGGTCTGACATCTAAACCTCGAACCAGTTGGCGGTGGGGCCTAAGTTGATCACCTGTGTGTCGCCGATCAGGCCTGTTTGTCCCCACGCTTCGTGGATGTGGCCGCACAGCAGGAGTTTGGGTTTTAGGCGTTCGGCGGCCGCAAATACTGATGTGGAGCCGACACTATGGCCGCTGGATGTGGTGTCTGCGATGCCTTTTGGCGGCGAGTGGCTGATGAGGATGTCCACTTGGTGGCAGTCCTCTAGCATCTCTGTTGCCTCTGCTTCGGATAAGTCGCAGGACCAGTCGCCAAAGGGTGTGGTCGGAACGCCGTAGCCGATGCCAAAGAATGATACGTTGCCGACAGCACGGGTTTGGCCGTGCAGCACTGTCATGTTGGCAGTAGCAGCAGCGGTAAGTTCATCAACGGTTTCGTGGTTGCCCGGCACCGCGAGGATAGGGCAAGGGATTTCGGCCAGTGGCGCGACAGAGGCGACGAGGTCTTTGTGGTAGTTGCAAAAGTCGCCTGCAATTATCACGAGGTCGGCTTCGGCGCTGGCTTTGACCAGACGGGTGGTGGCCGCCGTGTCGCTGTGCAAATCAGAGAATGCGAGGATTTTCATGTGTTAAGTCGGGCCTTTAGCGCGAGCAGGTCTGCCCAGCAATCGCGTTTCTTTAAGGGGTCACGCAGTACGCCTGCGGGGTGGAACATGGGTAACGTGGGTTTGCCAAATGCCTCGGTCCAGTGGCCACGAATACGGGTGATGCCTGTTTTGCCAAGGATCGCTTTGCACGCGATATTGCCCATTGGCACGATGATATCTGGGTTCGCGATGGCGATGTGACGTTCCAAGAACGGCAGCATCATTGCGATCTCCTCATCGCTTGGGTCACGGTTTTGCGGCGGACGCCACGGCATGACGTTGGTGATATAGAGCGCGGCGTCGCCCTCAGCCTTGCGATCCAGGTCGATGGCGGCAAACATTTTGTCGAGCAGTTGCCCCGCACGGCCCACGAAAGGCTTGCCAATCTGGTCTTCGTCGCGTCCCGGTGCCTCGCCGATGATCATGATGCGCGCAGCGGGGTTACCATCGGAGAACACCAAATTCCGCGCGCCTTTTTTCAGCGAGCATTGTTCGAATGTGGCGATGGTGTTGCGTAGAGTTTCAAGGTCATTGCAGCGGGATGCAAGGATGCGGGCAATATCCTCGGCGGCTTCTTCCACTTGCGGGATGACAGGCATCACATCGATGGGTTTGATGTTGCTGGTCGGGCCTGTTTTCGGGATTGGCCCTTTCGCGGGCTTTACGGCCTGTTCATAGCGGTTGATCGGGGTGTCACCAATCGCCTCGTCCGCGCCGAGTTCGATGTGCCAATCAAGGGCTGTAAGGGCGGCGAAGGAATCCATGGAACGTGGATAGCAGGAAAGAAATCAGAGGCAAAGGCAAGGCGTGGGTTTTCTGTGCAGAGTCTGTGCGAAAACTGCACAAGCGGGGGCGTAAGCATGCACGAGAATAGTAAGGAGTTTGCATGTTGGGTTTCGTTTTAGCAGTGGTTTTGATTGTGTTTGTAACGCCGTGGCGGTGGTTAAAGCGGGGGCTGGCCTTGCTCGCGTTGTTCTTTGTGCATGTGATTATTTTAGACGCACAGGTACCGTGTGGCGATTTCGGATGCGGTTTGGTGATCGGGATTACGCTGATCTTTTGGGTTTTTGTCTTGGTGGTCTGTCTGCTGCGGTATTTTCTGATCAAATGGAAGCCTGCGGTTGCGATGGCAGATGTGGGTGAAAGCAAGCTGTGGATCGGCGATTTCTGCGTGGCTGCCGGGGGTGGAAGTGTTGGTGCGCTGTTGGTGTTTATCTGGCTGATCTGGGCGTTGGCGGGCGGCAATTCAGAGGCGGCGCATTGGGGTTTGGCGTTTGCGATTGTTGTGCTGATTGGATTGGCGGTTTGGGTCGGGCTGCGCTGGGGTGTGGTTGCAAGCGGGCTGGTTGCGGGTGTCGCTGTGATGTTTGCGATTGGAGGTCAGCAAAGCCTGTGGTTTCCTGAAAAAGTGTTGGCGGCGGCGCAAAAGAAGGCGCGAGGGCATGCGTATTGTATCTATTTTCCAATGTCGGATCGGTTCTACCGCGACGGTCGTTCGCTGACCCTGTTGACGATGGAAAAGTCCCGCGATGCGCATCGGTATCGTCATGCGATTCTGGTTTGGGATCGGGATGGGACACTGCGCACGGCGTTTTGGTCGTTTGGTCGCGAGCGGTTTGTGGACGGGTATCAGTACTGCGTGCATCCCGTGCCTGCAGATATGGAGGCGCGGTTTCGAAGGTGTTTGGAAGACAAAGTGTGATGCTTGCCACTGCTTTTTGTGGCTCGGTATGGTAAGATGCGAAAAATTTTCAAAGGAGAGATCATGCCCCATCGTATTTTAACATCCACAGTTTGCGCGCTCGCGCTGTTTGCAGGTGCTACCCAAGCGGATGAAATCACGGACAATTTGAACGACGCGATTTCCGCCTATGAGGAGGGTGAAATTCAGGAAGCAGTGGAAATTGTTGAGTACGTGCAAACCCTGCTCAGCAAAAAACGGTCCGGAACGCTGAAGGAAGTGCTTCCAGAGCCACTGGCAGGATGGACCCGTAAAGAAGGCGACGTGTCCGACAATGCGACGGCCATGGCCATGATGGGCGGGGGCACGATGGTTGAAGCACGATACCGCAAGGAAGACGGAACGGATCTGAACCTGCAAATCATGGCAGACACACCAATGATTGCGATGATGGCAGCACAGCTCGGCAATGCGGCGATCATGGCGCAACTGGGCGAGGTGAAGCGGATCAAGCG
>CALLAV010000324.1 GCA_938001995.1 uncultured Amylibacter sp.
GTAAAGTGTGTTAGCCGCATCTGCGCCCGTGTCGTCTTTGAAGTTGCCGCCACCTTGGATGATGTCGTCACCCGTGCCGCCGAATACAGTGTCGCTGTCGGATCCACCAGAAAGTGTATCGTTGCCTTCGTCACCGTAAACCGTGTCTTGGCCGTGACCCCCGTAGGAGCTGTCGTTGCCTGCGCCACCAAAAACAAGATCGTCGTCAGCGGAGGCCCAAAGGTTATCGTCGCCTTCGCCGCCATAAAGTGTGTCGTCGCCGAAAGAGGCTTCGACCATGTCGTTGCCTTCGCCACCATAGTAGGTGTCGTCGCCGCGATCTGCACCGCCGAGGTTGTCGTTACCTGCACCGCCGAAGATTTCGTCGTTGCCGTCATTGCCGAAGATGCGATCGTCGCCGTCTTCGCCGTTCAGGATATCGTCTCCTGCGCCGCCATCGATGCTGTCGTTGCCGTCGCCACCAAAGACTGTGTCAACGCCGTCGCCAGCATTCACAGTGTCGTCGCCTGCGCCTGCTTCGATGATGTCATCGTCGCCATCTGCGCCGTCAACTGTATCGTTTTGCGGGTCAACGTAGCCAGGATTGATGATGTCGTTGCCATCTGTGCCGTGCACTGTGCCGTCTGGCATGATCCGGTCGCCGATGATGGTTTCGATTTCAAAGAAATCCATCGTTCCAAGAACATCGCCTGTTGTCGGATCGAGGAATTCAACTGTGCCAGACGTAGAGTTGCCATCCGCGTCAACAGTTTCGTTGATCACACGGAACGGTCCTGCACCTGTCAGGTCCAGCGTGTCATTGTCATCGCCAGCAGACCCACCGCGCACTGTGTCGCCAATGCCATCAGCGGCAGATACCACGTTGATGCGGTCCGCATCTGCGCCACCGCGAATGTCATCGATGCCTGCGCCGCCTTCTAGTGTGTCGTTGCCTGCGTCGCCGTAAACACGGTCATCGCCAGCACCACCATAAAGGACGTCGTTGTCGTTCATACCTTCAAGCAGATCGTTGCCTTCGCCGCCATAAAGTACGTCGTCGCCATCAATGCCACACAGCGTGTCATCACCGTCACCGCCATAAAGGGAGTCGTCGCCAGAACCTGCGTACAGGCCATCGTTGCCAGCATCGCCAGTCAACACATCATTGCCTTCGCCGCCATAAAGCAGATCGTTGTCGGCCATACCTTCGAGCAGATCATTGCCTGCGCCGCCATAAAGAACGTCGTCGCCGTCGATGCCACACAGCGTGTCGTCGCCGTCGCCGCCATAAACGGTGTCATCACCGCTGCCAGCGTACAGGCCATCGTCACCTTCTTCGCCGTAAATGACGTCATTGCCGTCGCCACCAAAGATAACGTCGTTTCCGCCGTTACCCACTGTTGGCAGTGTGTAGTTCAGATTGTCGATCGCGCCGCTTCCAGCCAATTCGACTTCCATACGGAATACACCGTCGGTGTTGATGCTGACCACTTGCTGGGCATTATCTGCACCTGCAGGGATAGAGATCGTGTCAATCAGTGTGCCTGCTTCGTCGTACAGACGGATCTCAGATGCGCCGCTTTGGTTGTCGAGCACGGTTAGATCCGTGATTGATGCAACCGTGTCGAACGCAAAGATAAATGTACCGCCAGACGCGTTGTCATCAGGATCAGTGCTGTCGCTGTCTTCTGAAATGATCAAAACGTTGTTCAGGTTATCTGTCGCCAAATCGCTGTCACCGCCCGTAGGGTTGTTCGAGTCGAACACCATCACTGGGTTGGCAGCATTTGCGCTGGAAATTGTTACGCCTTCGTACTGATTTGAAACAACAGTCCCTGTCGGCAGCGTGTCAAAGTTGAGGCTGACATCAACGTCGTTGCCGCCATTGTCACCATAGATGACGTCGTTGCCTGCATCGCCGTAGATAAGATCGTCGTCGTTGCCGCCGCGAATCTCGTCTGCGCCCGTGCCGCCATAAACTTCGTCTTGACCCAAGCCTGCTTCGATTTGGTCATCGCCGCCGAAGCCATAGATAAGGTCGTCATTGCCTGTATCGCCTGGCAGAATTGCGTCGTTGTTGTCGACACGGTCGCCATCTGGGTCACCTTCGTATGTCCCATCGATAACGTCGTTGCCAGACGTGCCTTCGACTGTGCCATCCAGAACGTCGGCCACGTCAAAATGAATGTCGCCAATACCCACTGTTCCGGAATTCACTGAGGAATCGCCATTGTCATGGTAAATTTTGATCCACTGCACAGGGCCTGCGATGTTAACCGTTACAGAATCTACTGCGCCTGGGCCTTCTACGCCGCCGTTGTCAGCGCCGCCGCCTTCAACGGTGTTGCCATCAACAAGGTGGTGTGCGGTGTTCGTAAAGATAACAGGGACTTCGTTGCCGTCTGCGTCAATCGCAACGATTTTGATTTTGTCGTCCCAGCCCGTGCCTTGGTCGATGTCGTACAATTCGAAAGAGATGTTTTCGACTGGAGCGGTGAAGTCCATTTGAACTTTGGTTGGTTCGTCGACGTCCCAAGATTTCAACGTGGTGTCGCCACCCACATTACCGATCATCCAAGTGTCGTGGTTTACGTTCTCTGGCGTCCAGATGTTTACGCCGATTGTATCAGAGCCACTGGTGAGGGTGTTTGCCCCGTCCAAATTAACCGTTTCCCAGTTCAAAATATAATCAGACATTTCGTTACCTTACTTTTACGTGCACGTGCCGCTACCAACACAAAGCTGTTGCCCATTCGGGCGATTGAACACGAAGCAAGGACGGTGTTGTGAATCGCAGCGAAACACACTCAGAAACCACTTACTCACTTCGCTTGCTCGGTTCGTTGACATACAAGTCGCCAAGCGCGATTTAATTTACGAAGCATTTCGGTTTGTGGAACTTGAGCAGACCTACCCAAAACGCTTACCCCAATTTGCTTTACGCATAGGCATCCACGTAAAACAAGCAAAAACCCGCACTTTTTGTCCAATTTGATTAATTTTTGCCATAAATTTGCCTTTTTTACGAAAAACAGGGAAACACTGAACGCAGAAAGGCATGTTTGTTTCAGTTTTGGGGACAATGCTTTATTTTGAACACTTACCTCTAAGTGTACGATTCTCAAAATTGGCTCAACTCAGGGGCGTTTTGATCTTATTCCGCTGCGTTTTTCTGAGTGTTCGCAAGGGGCAAGCTAATACGGAAAATCGCGCCTTTTGTGGTCCCTTCGTAGGACAAGGTTCCACCCAGATTCTTCACGATTTCGCGGCTGATTGGCAGGCCCAGTCCAGCACTTCCCGCGGTGACTTTGCTGGAGAGTTTTGCGAATTTTTCAAAGATGATTTCGATATCGTCTTCGCTGATGCCTGATCCATTGTCTGCCACGTCAATAACCAGATTATCCCCGTAAACACCGCTTAGAACTGCAATTTGTGGGTTTTCCACGCCGCAATGTTTCAGCGCATTGGTGATCAAATTGATCAATACCTGTGACAGGCGGTCTGGGTCTGTGATCAAGATGATCTTTTCCGCAGCTTTGTCGCGCAGGATTTTTGCGCCCATGTCATCAACCTGTGTTTGGGTTGTGGTCAGGGCGCGATCGATCACTTGGCTAAGGGGGACGGATTCCATGTTCAACTGCACGCGCCCGTGTTCCATAAAGCTCAGATCCAGAATGTCGTCCAAAAGCCGCGTTAGGCGAATGCTCTCGTCGTGAATGATCGATGCAAAGTTGTTCAATTGTTCAGGTTCCAGCGGATCACTATCGCGCAGGATTTCCGAAAACGTGCGAATAGACGTCATCGGCGTGCGTAACTCGTGGCTCACTTGGGACAGGAACGTGTCCTTTTGTGCGCCCAGTTCGGTCAGTTTTGCGTTCGCGGATCGCAGTTGTTCGGCTGTGCGTGCCAGTTCGGTGGATTGCGTTTCAAGGCGTGCGGAATATTCCATCACCTGCGCCGTTTCATCCGCAACCGCGATCATATCTTCAAACGAGATTTCCGCACCACCCGTCACCTGACCCATCATCGCGTGGGCGGCTGCTGCCCCCACGTTCCCCGCGATTTCCCGCTCCAACGTTTCAATGAATTCGCTGGTGGGTTCGGGCAGTGGCGTTTGCAATCCCTGAACAAGAGCTTGGTTTTTGAACAGGACCATGGCTTCTTCGCGGCCTAAAATGCGCTGAGCTAGGATCAGCAGGTCCTCAATCGGGGTGGATCGCGTAATGCCGCGCCTTGCGGACATTTGCCCAAAAACATTGATGAACTGAACCGATTGCAAACGTTCGATGGCGGTTGGCGTGGTCAATACAGACACCAATACAAAGACAATTGTGTTTACGCCAAGCGACCAGAAAACCGCGTGAACCAACGGATCTGCGATTTGCACATTGAGCAGGTTTTGCGGCGTCAGCCATGTGACGCCATAAGGGCCATTTTCCAGTGCGGCTTGTGAAAACACGAACGAGCCACCAAAGCTCGGCAAAAACAATGTATAGGCCCAAATCGCAAAACCCATGCAAATGCCAGCAATCGCAGCCGAGCGTGTGGCGCTAGACCAAAACAATCCACCGATCATGGCAGGTAAAACCTGTGCAACACCCAAAAACGCGATCAAGCCGATAGACGCGAGCGCCCCCGTGCCCCCCGTAAAGCGAAAGTACAGATATCCGAGCGCCAGAACCACGGCGATGCTGACCCGCCGCGACCGCAGCAACAAAAGTCGCACATCATCGCTGGCAGGATTGCGTGTGGCGTTTGTACGAAGCCAGAGGGGCAAGATAATGTGGTTCGACATCATCGTAGACAGGGCAATCGCCGCGACGATCACCATCGACGTGGCGGAAGAAAACCCCCCGAGGAATGCGAGCGTTGCCAACGTGTCTTGCCCTTGGGACAGCGGTACGGTCAGAACAAACAGATCGGGGTTGGCATCTGCAGGAAGAGTAGAGAGCCCAGCAATCGCGATAGGAAGCACGAACAAGCTCATCAAAAATAGGTAAAGAGGAAAAGCCCAACTGGCCGTGGCCAGATTTCGCTCGCTATCGTTTTCGACGACGATGACTTGAAACATGCGCGGCAAACACAAAATTGCCGTCGCAGACAACAGGGTCAGGGTTAGCCAGCGATCGGTAAAAATCTCGCCAGCGTTCAACAGATCCGGGTCCATTTTTGCGAAGATATCGCTTGGCCCATCCGCAACGCCCCAGACGACAAAAATACCCACTGAAATGAGCGCAGCCAGCTTTACAATCGCCTCTACTGCAATGGCCGTGACGACGCCGTTGTGGCGTTCATTTGCATCCAAATTCCGTGTCCCAAAAACGATTGTGAACACGGCCAAACCCACTGCAACATAAAACGCTGTAGCCGCAGGTGAGGGTGCTTCATCGCCGCTTGATGTTGTAAAAACCTCAAAGCTGAGCGTGAGGGATTGCAGTTGTAGGGCGATGTAGGGGGTCGTGCCGATCACCGCGAGCAGAGTGACCAAAACCGCGAGGCTGCCGCTCTTGCCATAGCGTGACGACAGAAGGTCAGCGATAGACGTAATGCGCTGCTCGCGACCGATACGCACCAGCTTGCGCAGAACCCACCACCAGCCGATGAAAACCAGCGTGGGACCAAGGTAAATAGTGATAAATTCCAAACCGTTACGCGCGGCTGACCCCACCGCACCGTAGTATGTCCATGCCGTACAATAGACCGAAATCGACAGGGTATAGACCAACGGCGAGCGCAGAAATTTGAATTGCCCACGCAGGGCCGACCGCTCTGCCAAATAGGCGACGACGAACAACACCAGCACATAGGCCAGACAGATCGAAACAAGCAGATTGAACGACCCCATTAGCGGTCAACCTTGTTCACAATGCGGGCGAGGCCCAAAGCCAACAAGATCAGCCCGCCCCAAATTCCAAACACATAAAAAATCGGCGATGGCAGGCCAAAAATGACGCCCGCTTGGGTGAAGATCGACACGACGGGCGTGGCCAACAATAGGATGCCAAGACAGGGCAACAAAACAGACAAATCGCGAAACCGTCGTCCGGGTCCTTTGGTGGGCATTGCGCGCGGGTGCTTATCGCTCATTTCAGCAACGACTTAACGTTCGCGACGATCTCTTTGTTGGAAAACGGTTTCGTCATAAACAGCGATGCACCTGCGGCCTGAGCGGCGGCGCGGTCGCGCGATTGGCCTTTGGCTGTCAGCATCAAAACGGGGGTGTCGGCGACAGTGTCGCTTTTGCGGATTTCTGCTAGGATATCAAAGCCGCTTTTGCCAGGCAGCATCACGTCTAGGATGACCAAATCGGGCACCAAGCGCGCGGTGGTTTCGGCTGCGTCTTCCCCATTGGAATGGGTGCTGACCGAGATGCCTTCACGGGTCAGAAGAAAACTGATGGCTTCAACAATATGAGGTTCATCCTCGATCAATAATACACGTTCGTGCATCCCAGCCTCCCAACTGATCGCGCATCAGAACCTAAGGCAAAGCTCGTGGATTAGGCAAGGATATAGTCAACACGTCGTGCTTCGCAGGATTTGCGTGGACAGACGGAGCAATGCAAACCCGCAAGAATTGGTGCACCGTGATTTTTGCCGACAACCTTAGCATCGGCGCTGAAAATCATGGTGGAGCGAAGCATCGGAGGCAGGGTGTAGTCCTTTGCCCCCAAGGGTTCAGACAGTGCATAACTTAACACGCGGTCCCCTGAAGGCATGTCCATGGCAGCGCGCAAAATCTGACCTTGTTGGGCGAATGCACGATAGATCGGCCACAGTGGGCAGGCGGAAGAATAAAGTGGCAAGGCAATTTCAGGTGTCGGTTTGCGCATCAAAACGGCACCAGACATGTCTACTTCGATCAATCCGAATGTGGGGAAGTCCACGTCGCTTGGCATTTGGGCCATGCGAAACAGAACTTGCATCAGGTCCACATCAAAGGCTTTGGACAGGGCAATGGGATCATAACCCAGCTCGCCCGCCTTTTCAGCGAACGTTTGTGCAGGCATGCGGTCGTTCAATGCAGCAAAGCGGGCTTGGCTGTCGCGAAGGATCGGTGCGGTTTGGGGGCTGTTGACCGGCGCTGGATTAACAGAACCGGGCAGCACATAATCGTTGCTTGCCCAGAAATCATGGGCGGCGGCGGTAGTGGGGGCGTTGGGTTCAGCTTTGTCCTCGCGATCAAAGAAATCCACCATCTTTTGTGCGGTATCAGACAGGCGTTGGCTGTCGCTGTGCAGGTTTCCCAGAAACCGTTCGTACATGTCCTTTGGAATGGCATCTTCGGTCGCCAGAATGCTGGCGGTGGATCGAATTGCGGTGATGTTGGACAGAATCTGGTGCATGGTTTCAGAGACAAACGGATCGTGCGCCATTTGATCGGACATGGCGGTCAGGGTTTCATGTTGTTCCTGCGTTGTGCGCGACATTGTGCTAAGCAGCTTTGCCCAGCCTGGATACCGCCCGACAAATTCTTCGATACGGTCCACTTCTGGCCCGGATTTCGGGTCTGTCTTTGCGGCCTCGGTCAAGGTGTTGATCAGAGCAGCGTCGGCCCCTTCCGACAGGTCAGAGGGCTGCATCCCCAGTTCGCGTGCCAAAGCGATCAGCGTGCGGCCAGCGATTCCCCGTCGGTTGTGTTCGATCAGGTTTAAATAGCTTGCAGATATTCCAACTGTTTTCGCCAAAGCCGTCTGTGTCAGCTTCTTTGCGCGCCGCCGTTCACGAATGCGTGTTCCCATCAAGGTGCGGGCCATAGGAATTTTCCCTTTGTTTGCTTGCCTTTGTCGGGAAAGCGTTAACAAATTTACACATACAGAGTAAAAAGTGAGAAATTCTTTACAAAAAAAACTAGCTAAAGCAAGCGTTTATTGCGTTTTTCACAGCTAAGCACAAAAATACCCATGTCAATAATTTGACTGAATGTCCGGGCGCTAGTCCATGGGAGGATCATCGGTCGGTCAAAAATTGAGTTCATTGGGAGGAAATCTATGAACATGAAAAACACAACACGTCGTGGTGTGCTTAAAGGTGGGGCTCTTGCGGGCGCTGGCTTGGCAATGCCACAGATCCTGACAGCGGCAAGCCACGCAGGATACATGAACGCCCCACAAGGCGCGTCTGTTACGCTGGGCTTTAACGTTCCACAAACCGGTCCTTACGCGGACGAGGGTGCGGACGAGCTTCGTGCATATGAACTGGCTGTTGAGCACCTGAACGGTGGCGGCGACGGCGGCATGATGGGTACATTTATGGTTGGCGGCGGTGCAAACGCACTGAAGGGCAACGGTATCCTAGGCAAAAAAGTTGAGTACGTCACAGGCGATACACAAACAAAGCCAGACGCTGCGCGTGCTTCTGCACGTTCCATGATCGAAAAAGACGGCGCAATCATGATCACTGGCGGTTCATCGTCTGGTGTGGCTGTTGCGGTTCAAGCCTTGTGTCAGGAAGCTGGCATCATCTTTATGGCTGGTCTGACGCATTCCAACGACACAACGGGCAAAGACAAGAAAGCTAACGGTTTCCGTCACTTCTTTAACTCCCACATGTCTGGTGCTGCACTTGCTCCGATCTTGGCGAAAAACTACGGTACAAACCGTAAAGCCTATCACCTGACAGCGGACTACAACTGGGGTTACACAACAGAAGAAGCTGTTCGTGAATCAACAGAAGCACAAGGCTGGGAAACAGTTGCAGCGGTTAAGACACCACTGGCACAGACTGACTTCTCTTCTTATGTTGCGCCTGTTCTGAACTCCGGTGCTGACGTTTTGGTTCTGAACCACTACGGCGGGAACATGGTTAACTCCCTGACATCTGCTGTTCAGTTTGGTCTGCGTGAAGCGCAAGCAAACGGTCAGAACTTCGAAATCGTTGTTCCACTGTACTCTCGCCTGATGGCGAAAGGTGCGGGTGCAAACGTTAAAGGTATCTTCGGGTCTACAAACTGGCACTGGTCCTTGCAGGATGAGGGCTCCAAAGCCTTCGTTAAGTCCTTTGGCACCAAGTACGGCTTCCCACCATCACAGGCTGCACACACAGTGTACTGTCAGACCATGCTGTACGCGCAAGCGGCTGAAATGGCTGGCACATTCAACCCATGTGGTATTGCAGAAGCTCTTGAAGGTCTGGAATTCGACGGTCTGGGCAATGGTAAAACATTGTACCGCGCTGAAGATCACCAGTGCTTTAAGGACGTGCTGGTTGTGAAGGGTAAAGAGAACCCAACATCCGAGTTCGATCTTCTGGAAATCGTTGAAGTGACACCTGTTGATCAGGTTTCCTATGACGCATCCAAATTCGGCGGTGAGCTGGGGTCCTGTAACCCAGGCGCTTAAAACACACTGGGCCTCGGGCGACTGCTCGAGGCCCTTTTCTATCTTTTCTTAAAAACACCCAAACCATGGCACGGGCGCAGAGCCCAAGGCCTAGATTCGGACGGGGACACCGATGGACCAGTTTATCCTTCAAATTCTAAATGGGCTCGACAAGGGCAGTGCATATGCGCTGATCGCTCTTGGTTTGACGCTTATCTTCGGCACGCTTGGTGTTGTGAACTTTGCCCACGGGGCGCTGTTTATGCTCGGCGCTTTTTGTGCGGTGTTCTTCCAACGGCTGATCTCTCTGAGCCACGTGGTTTTGGATGAAACGCAAAAGGATTTCCTAGGCAATCCTTTGAAAGTGAACGTCCCCTATATAAACGATTGGTTCGGCCCCGAAAGAGCGGCCACAATCATTGATTGGTCGGTTCCGCTGGCCATTATATTCGCGATCCCTGTGATGATCCTTATAGGCGTCTTGATGGAACGCGGTTTGATCAAACACTTCTACAACCGCCCACATGCGGACCAGATCCTTGTGACGTTTGGCTTGGCCATCGTGGTACAAGAGGTGATTAAATACTATTTTGGCGCGAACCAAATCCCAACGCCAGCACCGCAGGCGCTGTTTGGCTCGTTTGATTTTGGGGCGCTTATTGGGCGTGATCCCGGTGCAATTATTTATCCGTATTGGCGGATTATTTACTTCCTGTTCTCGGCCTTGCTGATCGGGATGGTCTTTGCCTTCTTGCGCTTTACCACCTTTGGGATGGTTGTGCGCGCTGGCATGGCTGACCGTGAAACGGTCGGGCTGCTGGGCATCAACATCGACCGTCGCTTTACCATCATGTTTGGTGTTGCGGCTGCGGTGGCTGGCCTTGCGGGTGTGATGTACACGCCGATCAATTCGCCGAACTACCACATGGGTATGGATTTTCTTGTGATCTCTTTCGTTGTGGTTGTTGTAGGTGGCATGGGCAGTTTGCCTGGCGCCGTTCTGGCGGGCTTTGTTCTGGGTATTCTTGAAAGTTTCGCATCGATGCGCGAAGTGATCGAACTGTTGCCCGGCATCAACCAAATCGTAATTTACCTTGCAGCAATCATCATTTTGTTGACCCGCCCCCGTGGCTTGATGGGTCGCAAAGGTATGATGGAGGAATAAGTCATGCTTGGACTAAACAAAAAAGACGCAAGGCTTTTGCTGATCGTAGCTGGGATGGTGCTGTTGGCCCCAATCCTGCTCAACCCCTTCCCAGAAGGGTCTGCGATGGCGCAATTCAACGCGGGTTATCCCGATTTGATGCAGCGTTTCGTGATCTTTGGCATCTTTGCCATTGGGTTTAACATTCTTTTTGGCCTGACGGGGTATCTGTCGTTTGGCCACGCGGCGTTCTTGGGCGCAGGCAGCTATGCTGGCATGTGGATGCTGAAGCTTCTGTCGATCAACGTGATCCCTGCGATCATCTTGTCCACGGTTGTGGCAGGCATCATCGCACTGTGTATCGGTTGGATTTCCTTGCGCCGCTCTGGCATCTACTTTTCGATCCTGACCCTGGCGTTTGCGCAAATGGCATTTGCGTTGGCAGCATCGGTTTTGACGCCGATCACGGGTGGTGAAACGGGTTTGCAGACAAACCTGAACGATCCACGCATCTTCCCAGAGTTCTTGGGAGGAGGATCCTCGGTGGACGGCAATATTCCTAAGCCGTCCCTCTTCGGTCTGGAAATGACCGACAGCTACGAGCTGGTCTTGGGCAGCTGGGAATGGACGTTCAACTGGGGTTTCTATCTGTCAGGCTTAATTATGCTCTGCGCGTTTTACGTGGCGATCCGCATCTTCCGCTCGCCTTTTGGCCTTATGCTGAAGGCGGTGAAATCGAACCAGCAGCGTTTGAACTATACAGGTTTGAACACGAAGCCTTATATGCTGGCGTGTTTCGTGATCTCTGGCATGTATGCGGGGCTTGCGGGCGGTCTGATGGCTGCGATGGACCCCCAGGTCGGCGCGGAACGTATGCAATGGACCGCATCGGGCGAGGTGGTTTTGATGACCATTCTTGGCGGTGCAGGTACGTTGATTGGCCCCGTTCTGGGTGCAGGTTTGATCAAGTATTTTGAGAACATCTTCTCAAAGATCAACAAAGCCACGCTTGAAGTTTGGTTTGGTATCTTCCCTGATTGGATGACCGATCTGCTGGTGACGATTGTCTATCCGTTCATCGGTAAAGGCTGGCATCTAACGTTGGGCCTGATCTTTATGGCGATCGTTATCTTTTTGCCGGGTGGATTGGTGCAAGGGGGCCAGAAACTGGCCAGTTTTGCCCGCCGTGATCGCAAAGGCGGAGGTGTCGAAGGACCCGCCGCTGACCAACGCAATACGCCAGCGGAGTAATTGAGCATGGGTATTCTAGAAGTCCAAAACGTAAACAAGTCGTTTGGCGGTTTGAAAGCGTTGCAAAATGTGAACCTGAGCGTTGAGGAAGGCACGATCCACGCGATCATCGGTCCGAACGGGGCTGGGAAATCCACGCTGTTGAACTGCTTTGTGGGGAAACTGGTTCCAGATACGGGGTCTGTTGTGTTTAACGGTGAATCCCTGTTGGGGATCAAGCCGTACCAGATCAACCAAGCGGGTGTCAGCCGCGTGTTCCAAACGCCCGAGATTTTTGCCGATTTGACGGTTTTTGAAAACGTGATGATCCCGTGTTTTGCGAAACGTGACGGCTCATTTGAGATGAACGGTTGGAGGTCTGTGTCCAAAGACGCAGAAATCCATGACCGTGCTGAACAAATGTTGACCGATGTGAACATGATCGACAAACGCGACATGACCGCATCGAGCCTGTCGCGCGGTGACAAACGGCGGCTGGAAATGGCGATGTGTTTGTCGCAAAGCCCGAAGCTGTTGTTGCTGGATGAACCGACGGCAGGGATGGCCCGTGCCGACACCGAAAGCACGATTGAACTGCTAAAAGAAATCCAAGAGCGTTTGAAGATTACAATGGCGATCATTGAACATGATATGGGCGTGGTGTTTAGCCTTGCGCAAAAGATCTCGGTTTTGGCCCAAGGCACGGTGATTGCCGAAGACTTGCCCGACGCAATTCGCAGCAATCCCAAGGTTAAAGAAGCCTACCTCGGCACGGCCGCAGAAGATTAAGGACTTGTGATATGAGCGATATGAGTAAGAACCACGCCTCCCACGCGCCTGCGTATTTTTCGGCCTATGACATCCATGCGTATTACGGCGAAAGCTATATCGTGCAGGGCGTGTCGATGAATGTGCACGAGGGTGAAATCCTCGCGCTGTTGGGGCGCAACGGTGCGGGAAAAACATCAACCTTGCGTGCGTTGGCGCGGTTGGATGACCCTGCGCTGATAAAGGGCGAAGTCTGGTTGGACCATCAGCCGCTGCACACGATGAAGGCGTGGCAAGCAGCGCAATCTGGCATTGGCCTTGTGCCCGAAGATCGGCGCATCATTCAGGGTTTGACGGTTGAGGAGAACCTACAACTGGCGCAGATTGAAAAGCCGATTGGCTGGTCCATTGAACGCATTTATGATCTGTTCCCGCGTCTTGGGGAACGCCGCAAGCAAGAAGGCACGACGCTGTCAGGGGGCGAGCAACAGATGCTGGCCATTGGGCGCGCGTTGGCACGAGATATCAAGCTGTTGTTGCTCGATGAACCTTACGAGGGTCTGGCCCCTGTTATCGTTCAAGAAATTGAGAAAACGCTGCACCATATCCGCGAGCAGGGCATGACGACGATCATTGTGGAACAGAACGCAGTTGCGGCTCTGAACCTTGCTGATCGTGCGGTCATCCTCGACACGGGGACGGTGGTGTTTGACGGCACCGCCAAAGAGGTTTTGGACAATGAAGACCTGCGCCACGAGTATTTGGCGATCTAACTTCCCGGAGGATTGCTAAATCGAAGGGCGGCCCAAACGGGCCGTCTTTTTTTTTTGGTATTTCACGAACATTGAAGGGGCAGGTGGTGCGCTACCTTTTGAGCAGTGAATAGATCAAACCTGCCGCGCATCCCCCCGTGGCGATCCAGCCGAAATACCAGAACGTCCCAGCCATGGCGTCGTCTCCGTAGCTGGCCGCAAAGGCTGTTTGGCCGTATTTTGCTGCGGTAAAGGCGAGTGCCAACAGGATCAGCCAAAGGATCATGCGTTTGACGTAGGCATCCCACTTTTGCGCGATCAGGAACGAGACGAGCAAGCCGATCGGGGCGCCAATCAGGATGGTCGTTACATCCCACCAGATGTGCGCACCCAGCGCCTTGGTTATGTCCAAGAGCGCGAGCAGAACAGGAATGCCAAAGGCAATCAGCGGGTTCAGAATTTGGCGGGTCATGGATTATCCTTCGTCTTCGCGGTCGATCAGTTCGTCGATGGTATAGCGGGTTTTGATCTGGCCTGAAACGTTGGGTTTGAACTTGGGGTCTTGGTGCAGGCAGCCGATGCCACAGACCTGTTTCGCGATCATTTTACGGCTGTCGATATACCACAAACGCCCGCCTGGGGTGGCGACGAACCCGTCTACGCCTTCTTCCTCATCCGCGAACATGTCATCGACGGAGGGCACTTCGCTGTCAATATCAGGGTCAAATCCCGCATGCGTGTGGTAAGAGGCGATCAGATCCATGTTGTAGGGTGGCGCTTTGGCAAAGCAGCTTTCGGTTTTGCCGCGCTTGGCTTTGGTCGCTTTCAACGCGCCGTTCACCAGCCCGATGTAGCCACAATATTCGCGGTTAGAGGATTGCGACGTCTGTTGCAGGGCGTTGAGCGTGGTCTTGGCCAACGCCGCGAGGTCAGGTGTTTGGGCGGTGGCGGGAAGGGCGGTGAAGGCAAGAAAGATAAGGGTGCGCATGGGATGGAGTATGCACGCGCACCGACGTTTGGCAAAGGCCCAAAGGGGCGGTTATTTCACCGTCAAAACCGCACAATCCGCATCATGCGCGATCTTGGCCGAGGTACTGCCAAGCACGAGGGCCGACACATTGCCAAGCCCGCGCCGCCCGCAGACCACCAAATCCGCTGAGGTGTTTTTGAGCACCGTCAGAACCTCGGACGCGGGGTCGCCCGCGCCGATGGTTGTGCTGGCAGGCTTCTGAGAGCAGGCCTCTACCTCGGCCTTGGCGTTTTGCATCACGGTTTAGCCTGCGTCTTTGATCTGATCCAAACTTGCCTTCACCGCAACCGCGCTCGTGCCTACTGCAATGGCAAAGGTGTCCACTTGCGGCGTGTGCACGAGATGGATTTTGGAGTTGTAGTGTTTGGCAATGTCACAGGCCACCTGAATGGCGTTCTTGGCGGGGGCCGATCCGTCTACGGCGACAACGATATTGGAAAACATGGGATGCTCCTTTCAAAGTG
>CALLAV010000325.1 GCA_938001995.1 uncultured Amylibacter sp.
CCGAACTCAAGACCACGCTCAGCGATCTTGCCACGGACATCGACGCCCAATTCGATGGCACAGTGACGCTGGTCCTCGATGCGAATTTCCCGTTTTTTGATGGTTTTCCGCTGCTGCCGCATCTGTCCCACGACGATGGCCGCAAAGTCGATATCGCTTTCTACTATCGTTCAAAATCAGGCTACCAACCGAAGGTCACAAAATCCCCGATCGGGTATTTCGCCTTTGAAGAGGGGCCAACGGATTGCCCCATTGTTTCCCCAACTTTGCGTTGGGACATGGCGTGGTTACAACCGTTTTGGCGGGATCTGCAACTCGATCACGCCCGCACCGCCGCAGCGCTGCTGTGGTTCAGCCGCGACAATAGTGTGGAAAAAGTGTTTGTCGAACCGCACTTGCGCCAAACGCTCGGCGCGTCTCACCCAAAGGTACGCTTTCAAGGTTGCCGTGCAGCACGCCACGACGACCACATTCATTTTCAGATTTAATTGCCCAAACGGGCAAGGGTCGGCCTTATTGATCTGGAAAGATGTCTTCCCAAGACGTTTCGAAAAACGCGATGATGATCCACGCGGTCAACGCGCCCAAGGTCATTCCGATAAGTAAGCTCATACTGCCAATCCACTTTTATCCCGCCCTGCGGGGTTTTCGTCAGAGTTGGGTCAAGAATGTGACGAGAATAAGGCTAACACCCCAATTGTTAATATTTGACGAAAATTGCGTGAGTCTTTAGTGACATACGAAATGTCGTTTTGTTGATTGACCAGTCAATTAAAATAAAACAGTGTCTTGCGATAGAAAGTGGGGACATCATATGCCCAAAGTTGGAATGGAACCTATCCGCCGCAAGGCGTTGATTGACGCAACAATTGCCGAGATCGGGCAGGCGGGTTCGCTTGATGTGACGGTCGGTCAGATCGCCAAGCGCGCTGGAATGTCCTCTGGCCTTGCGCATCACTATTTTGGCGGCAAAGAACAAATGTTGCTTGCAGCCATGCGCCAAATCCTGACCAACCTGCAACTGCGGGTGCGCAAAAGCCTGCAACACGCAGAAACCCCGCTCAAGCGTATCCACGCCATCATCGAATCCAACCTAGACGCAGGTAACTTTGCCCCCGACGTGGTCGCCTCATGGCTTACGTTCTATGTCCAAGCGCAGAATTCATCAGAAGCGCAGCGCCTGTTGCAGGTCTACGCCCGTCGCTTGCATTCCAACCTTGTGGTGAACCTGTCCGCGTTGATGGACAAGCCGCATGCTGAACACACAGCCCGTGGTCTCGGCGCTATGATCGACGGCATCTATATTCGCCACGCGCTGGAACACAACGCGCCGAACCGTGACCAATCTGTCGCCATTGTGCGTGATTACCTCGACTTACAACTCGCAAAGGGAGCAGCCTAATGACCAAGCCAAACATCCTGATCATCATGGTGGACCAGCTGAACGGCACGCTGTTCCCAGACGGCCCTGCCGAATGGCTGCACGCACCCAACCTCAAAAAACTGGCCGCGAAATCCACCCGTTTCGGCCTGACTTACACCGCATCCCCGCTCTGCGCACCCGGCCGTGCGTCCTTTATGTCTGGCCAACTGCCCAGCCGCACGCGGGTTTATGACAACGCGGCAGAATTCGCCTCTGACATTCCCACATACGCTCACCATTTGCGCCGCGCAGGCTATCAAACCTGCCTTGCGGGTAAGATGCACTTTGTCGGCCCCGACCAGATGCACGGCTTTGAGGAACGCCTCACCACTGATATCTACCCCGCTGATTTTGGCTGGACGCCAGATTACCGCAAACCGGGTGAACGCATCGACTGGTGGTATCACAACATGGGTTCTGTAACGGGGGCCGGGGTGGCCGAAATCTCTAACCAGATGGAATACGACGACGAAGTCGCCTATCACGCCACGCGAAAAATCTATGATCTGTCTCGGGGCAAAGATGACCGTCCGTGGTGCCTGACCGTTTCCTTTACGCACCCCCATGACCCCTATGTGACACGCAAGAAATACTGGGATTTATACGCAGATTGCGAGCACTTGCTCCCGCAAGTTCCAGCCATGGATTACAACGACCACGACGCCCATTCCAAACGCATCTTTGATGCCAACGACTGGCGCAATTTTGATATCACACAAGAGGATATCAAACGCTCGCGGCGTGCCTATTTCGCCAATATTTCTTACCTCGACGACAAAGTCGGTGAGGTTCTGGCAGCCCTTGAAGGGACCCGCCAAGAGGCGACGGTTATGTTCGTGTCAGATCACGGCGACATGCTGGGTGAGCGCGGTCTTTGGTTCAAAATGTGTTTTTACGAAGGCTCCGCGCGCGTCCCCCTTATGATTTGTGATCCGAACATGGAACCAGGCCTGATCGAAGCCCCTGTTAGCACCATCGACGTGACCCCAACCCTTGCCGAACTGGCAGGCGTATCCCTTGACGAAGTCGCCCCATGGACCGAAGGCGAGAGCCTTGTGCATCTGGGACAGGGCGGCGAGCGCACCTCCCCCGTGGCTATGGAATACGCGGCCGAGGCGTCTTATTCCCCGCTCGTTTCCTTGCGGTACGGCAAATGGAAGTACAACCGCTGTAACCTCGACGAAGACCAGCTGTTCGACATGGAGGCGGACCCACACGAGCTCACCAACCTTGCTGCCGATCCTGCTCATGCTGGCACAATCACGTCGCTGCGCGCAAAATCCGAAGCCCGCTGGGACCTTGATGCCTATGATGCGCAAGTCCGCGAAAGCCAAGCCCGCCGCTGGGTCGTCTATGAGGCTTTGCGCAACGGTGATTATTACCCGTGGGATTACCAACCTTTGCAAAAAGCGTCAGAACGTTACATGCGCAACAACATGGACCTCAACACAGTCGAGGAGGTCGCCCGCTTCCCGCGCGGTGAATAGCCAATGGTCGCCAATCCGTTCACAGTTTATGGCCGCGCGTCATCTTCTAATGTGCAAGCTCTCATGTGGGCCTGCGCGGAATTGGGCGTGGATGTAGATCGCTTGGACTACGGCGAAAATTTTGCCGCGCTCGACACGCCAGAATTTCGCACCCTCAACCCGCATGGTAAAATTCCGGTTTTGCAACGTGCAGACGGCGTAGCCTTGTTCGAAACGCCTGCAATTCTGCGTTATCTCGCTGCGTCTTACGGTCCGGAGAACTTTTGGCCAACAGACCCCGCCAAACGCGCCAAGATCGACATGTGGGCCGAATGGGCCAAGCACGATATCGCAGAGGCCTTCACAGGACCCATCTTCTGGCGCGTCGTGCGCACGCCCGATGTCCGCCATGATCACGCGGCCATCCAAACTGCCATCGACACCTTCGAAAGCCAGCTTGCCATCGCAGAACCGCGCCTTCCGACTGGCTACCTTTGTGGCGACCACTTTACCTTGGCAGACGTCCAGTTCGGCCATGTGCTTTACCGATATTACGACATCAACATCCCGCGCAAATCGTTCCCAAACGTTGAACGCTACTATGAAACCCTTACGCAGCGGCCCGCATACCAAACCCATGTGATGCGGCCCTACGACGAACTAAAAGATACGATCTAATGAACGCTGATTACATCATCATCGGCGCTGGCTCTGCTGGCTGTGCCATGGCTTATCGTCTGTCCGAAGACGGCAAAAACAAAGTCCTTGTTGTGGAATATGGCGGCACTGATTGGGGGCCTCTGATCCAAATGCCGGGCGCGTTAAGTTACCCGATGAACATGGCGCGGTATGACTGGGGATATCAGTCCGAACCCGAACCGCATCTCGACGGTCGCCGCTTGGCCGCGCCGCGCGGTAAGGTGATCGGCGGATCATCTTCGATCAACGGTATGGTCTATGTGCGTGGCCACGCCCGTGACTATGACCACTGGGCCCAAAGTGGTGCAGCGGGTTGGTCTGGTGCGGATGTGCTCCCCTATTTCAAGCGCCAAGAAAACTGGCATCCCTCTGGCCATGGCGGGGATCGGTCGGTGCGCGGGAACAAGGGCCCTTTGCACGTCAAACGTGGCACGCGAGAGAACCCGCTTAACACCGCCTTTGTAGAGGCGGGCCGCCAAGCGGGCTATCAGGTGACGCAAGATTACAACGGTATCCAGCAAGAGGGCTTTGGCCCCATGGATCAAACCGTTCATAAATCCGTGCGCTGGTCCGCTGCCAATGCCTATCTTAAACCTGCGTTGAAACGTGATAATGTGGAGTTGATTAACGGCCACGCCAACCGCGTGATCATCGAAAACGGCCGCGCCGTGGGTGTTGAAATCAGCCAAGGCAGCGCCACCAAGGTCTTGAAAGCCAACAAAGAAGTGATCATTGCGGCTTCCGCTTTCAATTCACCAGCGATCCTCATGCGTTCTGGCATCGGCCCTGCGGCGCATCTGCGCGAAAAGGGTATTAAGGTCGTGGCTGATCGCGCGGGTGTTGGGCAAAATCTGATGGATCATTTGGAATTGTATATTCAAATCAAATCCACCAAACCCATCACTCTTTACAAATATTGGCCCCTGATCGGCAAAGCCTATGTGGGGGCCAAATGGCTGTTTACAGGGCAGGGGCCCGGCGCTTCCAATCAATTCGAAAGCGCGGCCTTCATCCGATCTCGCGCAGGCGTGGATTACCCCGATATCCAATACCATTTCTTGCCCATCGCCGTGCGCTATGACGGGCAGGCGGCAGCGGAAGGTCATGGATTCCAAGCCCACGTCGGCCCGATGCGATCTGAATCTCGTGGCTCGGTAACGCTCAACTCTGCAGACCCTATGGATGCGCCAAAGATCCTGTTCAACTACATGTCCAAGGAGCAAGACTGGGAAGACTTCCGCACCTGTATCCGCCTTACGCGGGAGGTGTTCGCGCAAGACGCGTTCAAACCGTATTATGGGGGTGAAATTCAACCAGGCGAGGCGGTTCAATCCGACGAACAGCTCAATGCCTTTATAAGCGAGCACGTGGAAAGCGCCTATCACCCTTGTGGCACGTGTAAAATGGGTGCAGCCGATGACCCAATGGCCGTCGTAGACCCAGAATGCCGCGTGATCGGGGTAGAAGGCCTGCGCGTGGCCGACAGCTCGATCTTTCCACGCATCACCAATGGCAATCTGAACGGGCCGTCCATCATGGTCGGTGAAAAAGCGTCCGACCATATTCTAGGACGCGACCCGCTGCCTGCATCCAATATGGAACCTTGGATTCACCCCAATTGGGAAACTGAGCAAAGGTAACACTGAGACAACCAAGAACAGGACGCTTGATTTCAACCATAAGTTGGCGCACACTTCATCCTATTATTTAGATTTATTTATTTTAGGTGACTATTATGGCAAAAAAACTTGCGCTTGTGGTGCATGGGATCGGGGAACAACAGGCAGGTGAAACGCTCGATCAATTGGTTGGCGGGCTGACGGGGGATCGTGCCTGTTCGGTGGAAAACGAGTTGCGCCACTTGCGCGAACGGGACCGCGACCATTCCGAAGACGAAGACTGTCGTGAAAAACTGCTCTATCCCTGTCACATCCGCCGCGTGAAACGCGGCAACGATGAAACCATTTTTGCCGAGGCGTTTTGGGGTGATATTTCACGCGGCTCCACTGGCAAAGTGCGGGGGCTTATCGACCTGTTTGAACTGATTATGGGTCTTGGACACATCGTGCGTGAAAATGCGGCCGAAATTTACCGCGATCCTAAGGCTGCACCGCGCCGCGCTGCCAATTTCTTTGTCTATCTGGTGCATGGTCCGATCACTGCATTCAACGTGGTTCTGGTGCTCGCCACGGCGTTTTTGTTCCTATTTCAATGGCAATTTGGCCAAGGTGAATGGGTCGGAACCGCCGCGATATTGGTTACGGCAGTTATTATGATGCTTGGCTGGGCGATGTTTCGAAACCCCAAGCGCAGTTATCTCTATCAAATCCACCGATTATGGTTTGGCTACAGTGCAATAGCGCTGGTTTTGGTGGCCGTGGTGACACACGGAATGGACACCTTTCTAAGCGAAGATCAAAATGCCGCCGCTGCGAAATGGCTCGCGTCTCAATGCGAGATTGCGGACGATTTTTCGCGGTGTTTCGATTATTGGTATGCGGCGGTCCTGTCCAACATCTTGGCATTTTGTTGGGGCCTTTGCGTTTTGATTGTTGCGGGCACTGGCCTGTGGGAAACCATTCGCCGCTTCACGGCTGAAACAGGCGCGAGCAAGGCGCTCTATCCTCAAGCGCTGGCGCTGATGTTGACGGTTTGGATGTTCTTGATTGTTACGCTTTGGGTTGCTGCGTCCACCTCTTTGGTCGAGGCGTCAGGGTCCCTTGGGCTTGAAACTGTTAACATTGCGGTCATGGAAAAAGTGTTGCTGCCTGCCATGAACTTTACCGTTTGGGTCAGTTGTGCACTGGCGGCGATTGCGCTGGGCGCAGTATTGGCGTGGGCGGATCGCAAACGCTGGACTTTGAAAACCCGTCCCGAAGATCACAAAGCCAAGCCTATTCGCCGTTTGATCGTGCATCCGATGATCCTGCTGGCGTTGACGTTTGCCATTGTATTCATCGTAATCGGCGCCGTTCAAACCGTGGCCATTCAACTAAGCCTTGCAACCGCAGAGCCGATCCCGACCACAAGCCAACTGCCGTCGGACGCCAAATCGCTGGCTTATTACGAAACCGAAGAGGCGTTCAATGTCTCTGAAAAATTCGCAACTTACTTTACACTGTTCGCGGGTTTTCTGGTCTTTGCCTATACGTATTTTCGCAGCTATCTTGCCATGGGTATCGGCATCGCAAAGGACATTGTCGTCTATTTTGTGCGTCGTCCCGCACCGCGGGTTGCCGATGTGCGCGGCCTTAATGTGCATCCGTTACGCAACCGCATCCAAGACCGTTTGGTGGACACGCTGATCTTGCTTTTGCGTTCGGAACAACCCGAAGAGGTGGTCATCGTGTCCCATTCTCAAGGCACAGTGATTTCAGTTGAGGCTTTGCGCGGCGGGCGCTTGCGCGCGCAGATGCAGGCCGAGGGGTTAAAGCCATGCAACATTGATCTGGTGACTATGGGGTCACCCACCAGTCATCTTTATGGATTTTATTTCAGCAAAGAATTTGATCTGAAATCCACCGAGGCCAGCAAGGACGTCACGGATGGGATCGCCAGTTGGGTGAACATCTACCGCGTAGATGATTTTGTCGGAACCGAAGTCGAAGGCCCGACGCCGGATTTTCCTGTCAACGAATGGGTTCCTGCAAAAGGGCACACTGGCTATTGGACAGACGACAGTGTTTTGCGCCACCTCAAACGACATACCTTTCCAGAGTTTTCAGGCCGCGAAATCTAAGGCGCGGGGATAGGGGGCCACAGGTTGCTTTTTGCATACAATTCCCCCTTGCACCGCGTCTTTTTCGCGGCTAAACCCCCCGTCACGGACAGGTGGCCGAGTGGTCGAAGGCGCACGCCTGGAAAGTGTGTAGGCGGGTGACCGTCTCCAGGGTTCGAATCCCTGTCTGTCCGCCACCTTCTAAGCATTTGTTGTAAAATTGCTTTACCCCCCCAAATCACTCCGATCTTTCAGCGTGTTAGCGGCCCTGTCCTGCCTGTCAGATTTGACCCATTTGATCCGGTGTAGCTTTCACAGTGCGGACATTCACTCCGACGCAGCCTTTTCAAGAAGACGGGTTATCGGATTACCAAGAAGAATAAGTGTTAGTGTCTAGATGGAATTGGGGCAAACCACGTAGGGAAGAAATACCTTCGTTTATCTGCATTTAAACTGAACGAGTGTTCTACAAAGCTACATCGCGGCCAACGTATGCGCGAGGCCCTCGAAGATATGCCGTTCTAAGATGCGCGTTGCGGTGTCAGGATCACGGGCCAGTGCCGCATCGAGAATGTCTTTGTGTTCTTTCGCCGCAACTTCACCACGAAAGGTAAGGACAAGCATCTGATACCGCAGGTATTTGTCATAAATGGTTGCGTGCAACGACAGCAAGTTTTGCGAATTGCAGGCCCTGATCAACGCTTGATGGAAT
>CALLAV010000326.1 GCA_938001995.1 uncultured Amylibacter sp.
TACGGCACACGGTGACGGAGCGGTCCTGATTTTGCGCGGCGTCAACCTGAACGAAGGCGCGCGGGCCGAAGACATGATCTCAATCCGCTTGTGGGTCACGAACAACTCCATCGTCAGCTATTCCTTACGCCCGCTTATGGCGATTGAGGATATGAAAACCTCGGCTATGGGTCCGAACCCCGCAAAAACAACGGGTGAGTTTTTGGCACGACTGGCCCGACGTCTTGCGGATCGCGCAGAACCGACGGTGGCCGAACTCAACGAAGAACTCGATGCCGTGGAAGAGGCAATTTTGACGGATGGCACCCTGCCCGACCGCACTGTCCTTGGCGAAATCCGTCGCAGTGCGATCACGCTGCGCCGTTATATGTTGCCCCAAAGGGATGCGCTCACGACACTAGTGATTGAGGATTTCACTTGGCTGTCCTCTGGCGATCTGACGTATCTGCGCGAAGCGACCGACCGCATTACCCTTTTGTGCGAAGACCTCGACGCGATCCGCGATCGCGCCCAAGTGGTGAACGATCAAATGATGGACAAACGATCAGAGGTCATGAACCGCCAGTTGTTCATCCTTTCTGCGGTCGCCGCGATTTTCCTACCCCTCGGGCTGCTTACTGGTCTTCTTGGTATCAACGTCGGCGGTATTCCAGGTGTGGATAACCCCAACGCGTTTTGGATCGTTTGCACGGGGCTGGTTGCGATCACGGGCCTATTGGTCTGGCTGTTTCGCAAATGGGGCCTGTTGTGACGCCGCGCCCTTTGCCCTAAACCGACGCTCATGTTCACGGTTCAAAACATAGACGCCATGCGCGGCCCGCGCCGCGTGCTGTCAAACGTCAGCTTTTCGCTGAAGGCGGGCGCGTGTTTGATCCTGCGTGGCCCAAACGGGTCGGGCAAAACCACGCTGCTGCGCACGCTTGCGGGCCTGACACCGCCAAGCGCAGGCACCATGAACGTAAACCCCGAAGATGTGGTCTACACCGCGCATCTGGACGCCGTAAAACCGCAGTTAACCGTGGCTGAAAACATCGCGTTTTGGCATGGTATCTATCGAACACCGCAAACTGACACGCTTGAACGTTTCAACCTCACCGAACTTGCCCAGCGCGACGCAGCCACCTTGTCCGCAGGGCAAAAACGCCGCCTCGGTCTGTCGCGTTTGCACATATCGGGCTGCAAAATCTGGCTGCTGGATGAGCCCACCACCGCGCTCGATGCGGAACACGTGGCGCAATTCGCGCAGATCCTCACCGACCATTGCGCTTCTGGCGGCATCGCGGTGATTTCCACCCATCTTGATTTGCCGCTGCGCAACACCCAAACCCTAAACGTAATCGAATTCACGCCCAGCGCCGCAACCAAGGCTGATCCGTTCCTTGAAGGATCCTACTAATGTTGGCCCTGATGAAACGCGACATCACCCTTGCGCTGCGTTCAGGCGGCGGCTTTGGCCTTGCACTTGCATTCTTTTTCATCCTCGTTCTGTTTGTTCCCTTCGGCGTTGGCCCAGACCGCGAAGTCCTCGCCCGCATCGCCCCTGGCATCCTTTGGATCGGCGCACTCCTTTCTTGCCTGTTGTCGCTCGATCGCATCTTTCAACTCGATGCAGAAGACGGCACTTTGGACGCGCTGGCTACTGCCCCGATCCCCCTCACGGGCCTTGCTACAGCCAAAGCAGCGGCCCATTGGATCACCACGGGCCTGCCCCTAACGCTCGCGTCAGCCCCTCTTGGCTACCTCCTTGGCCTGCCAACGGCTGGTTACCTCCCCCTCATCGCCTCTCTCGCTATTGGCACGATTTCCCTTTCCATTCTTGGCATGTTTGGCGCCGCTGTCACCGTAGGCATCAAACGCGGTGGCCTCCTCCTCTCGCTGCTCGTCCTCCCCCTTTATATCCCTACCCTTATTCTTGGCGCACAAACCGTCACACGTGCCATAGACGGTGACAGCCCCGCTGCGACACTGTCACTGCTCTTGGGGCTCACACTTTTAACGGTTGCACTCGTCCCATTTGCGGCCAGCATGGCCCTTCGCGCAAATCTGCGTTGACAGCTGAAGGGTTAGTTTTGCAAAGTCCAAGGTATTGAAAGGACCTCATATGCTTAAACTCACAACAACCCTTGTCGCCCTCTCCCTTGCCAGTGTTACCCATGCGGCGGATTTTAAAGTGAAACTCACAGGCGGCTGGAACGGCAGTAAGGTCCCAGCAGGCCAGCAGTGCAAATTGCACGGCGGCAAAGGCAAAACACCCCCGATGAGCATCTCTGGCCTGCCCGCAGGCACGGAATGGGTATTGGTGGAATACAACGACCGCGATTATAAACCGCTGTCACGCAAGGGTGGGCACGGCTCTATTGGGTATCCTGTGAAAGGCAGCACTGCGAAGCTGCCAGCCGTTGCGGCACGATCAAAGAAATTGCCAGGGGGCATCTTTGTACACAAGAAAGCACGCTCCAAGGGTGACTACGCATCTGCGGGCTACTTGCCGCCTTGTTCAGGGGGAAAAGGCAATCGCTACTTTGCAGATGTCTACGCTATGAAGGGCAAAAAGAAGCTCGGCACTGCGCGGGTTGAGATGGGGAAGTATTAGGCCAAACACCTAAGACCCTGCTCCCTTGAAGCTTCATATATGAAGCTTCAAACAAGACGCTCTTTTAGACGCTTCATATTTGCAGGGTCTTAATTAACTCCGCATTAATCAATTCACCCCGTTTGGGCGTCCACACTGTCGTACTCAGAACCGTGACGTACCTGTGACCCAATGCCCATTGGCGACCCCAGAAAAACCCGCTACATAACGCGCATGTCGCTTTGGGAATACGCAAATCCGGTGAAATTCATGGCTCTCTCGGGCCGTGTTTTGCCGTTCGCCACACTGCTGGCGGCCAGTTGCCTTTTGACGGGTTTGATCTGGGGATTCTTCTTCACCTCGGATGACTTCAAACAAGGGTCAACTGTCAAGATTATCTTCCTGCATGTGCCCGCCGCCATGATGGCCATTAACATCTGGATCATGATGCTGATCGCCTCGCTCATCTGGCTGATACGCCGTCATCATGTTTCCGCCCTTGCCGCCCGTGCGGCAGCGCCAATCGGCGTGACCATGACGCTTATCGCCCTTTTCACAGGTGCGATCTGGGGCAAACCCATGTGGGGCACCTATTGGGCCTGGGATCCGCGTTTGACGTCCTTCATGATCCTCTTTGTCTTCTACCTCGGTTACATTGCGCTCTGGCAAGCGGTTGAGGACGATGACACCGCCGCAGACCTTACGTCGATCCTTTGCATGGTCGGTTCTGTTTTCGCACTGCTGTCGCGCTATGCCGTGAACCTCTGGAACCAAGGCCTGCATCAAGGCGCGACCCTCACAGTTAAGGAAACCAGCCCCATTGACGCCAGCTATTATTACCCCTTGCTGATCTGCATCTCGGGCTTTGTCCTTTTGTTCCTCACACTCGTCTTGTTGCGCACACGCATGCACATCCGCATTCGCCGCACTAAGGCC
>CALLAV010000327.1 GCA_938001995.1 uncultured Amylibacter sp.
GTCCCTGAAAAACGTTCGAAATAACGCTTGGTTTGCTGAGGCTAAATGCCTCTTTGAATTAAATGAACAATCCGAAGCAGTGAATAAATTGGTTAGGTTACTGGAATTCATTGAACCAAATGAAGACTACCTTTGGCGGCAAGTACGAACACTTTTGTGGCAGCAAGTTGGATTTGAGGTAAAGTAGTTCCTCAACGTGGAAAAGGCCGTTTCCCGCCTACAATCCGCCTTTGCAGATTTGCAATAAACTCTGCGCTGCGTCACGATCCCATTAACACGCCAGCATAACGAGTTGCCCCAAGTATGATCCGCGCCCTCCGCCTTCTGTCCCGTATTGCCGTGATAGCGGCGGTGGCGCTGGTGATCTTTTACTGGGTCACAGATCGCACTGGCCCACCCCCGCAAATTCAAACTTCTATTGAAGGCGAAATCGACCACATCCTGATCGAAAAGTCCGCCCGAAAGATGACGCTTTTTCAGAACGGTAAACCCGTCCGCATCTACGATATCGCGCTTGGCTTTGCACCTGCGGGGGACAAAGTGCGCGAAGGCGACGGCAAAACCCCAGAAGGTTGGTACAAAATCGACCGCCGCAATCCACAAAGCGCGTTTCACCTGTCGCTCGGCATCAATTACCCCAAACCAGAAGACCTAAAACGCGCCCGCGACGGCGGCTACTCCGCTGGCGGCGATATCTTCATCCACGGTCAGCCCAACAAACTGCCCGACAATCGCAAATACGGTGGTGACTGGACAGCAGGTTGCATCGCGCTCGACAACTACCAAATCCGCGAGGTGTGGGCGGTTACGCCGATAGGCACCTCGGTCGAAATTAAGGCCTGACACCCACGTCTTCTTCTGGCTAAAAATATCCAAAAACTGCCTCAGACCTTGACCCACCTCTAAAATGCCGCAGCGCAGCACTTGCAGCCAATCGCGCAATAATCTACCACGCACCCAACCGAAATCGTAACATCATTACTCTAGGGGATTCTCATGAGCTTCACGATCCAACCAACTGGCCCAGCCCGCCCAAACCGCTGCCAACTTTTTGCACCTGGCTCACGCCCTGCTATTTTTGAAAAAGCCGCTGCCTCTGCCGCCGATGTGATTAACATCGACCTGGAAGACAGCGTCTCCCCAGCGGACAAACCCCAAGCCCGCAAAAACGTAATCGAAGCGATTAACACCATCGACTGGGGCAACAAAACCCTATCAGTGCGTATCAACGGCTTGGACACAGAATTCTGGTATCGCGACGTGGTCGAAATCCTTGAAGAAGCTGGCGACCGCATCGACCAAATCATGATCCCCAAAGTCGGTTGCGCCGCGGACATCTACGCCGTCGACGCCCTTGTCACCGCTATTGAAATGGCGAAAGGTCGCAAGAAACCGATCAACTTCGAGGTCATCATCGAATCTGCCGCTGGCCTCGCTCATATCGAAGAAATTGCGGCTTCCTCGCCCCGCATGGTTGCCATGTCTTTGGGCGCGGCGGACTACGCGGCCTCTATGGGCATGCAAACAACTGGGATCGGCGGCACGCAAGCCAACTACTACATGATCGAAGACGCTAACGGTGACGCCGCACGCGCAACACATTTGGGCGATCCATGGCACGCCGTCACAGTTGCTATCGTTTCCGCCTGCCGCACCCACGGCCTGTTGCCAGTAGACGGTCCGTTTGGCGACTTCTCGGACGAAGAAGGTTTCCGCGCCCAAGCACGTCGTTCCGCAACCCTTGGCATGGTCGGCAAATGGGCCATCCACCCCAAACAGGTTGCCCTGTCAAACGAGGTTTTCACTCCGTCTGAAGCACAAATCACGGAAGCACGCGAAATCCTCGCCGCCATGGAACAGGCAGAAAAAGAAGGCCAAGGTGCTGCCGTTTACAAGGGCCGTCTGGTCGACATCGCGTCCGTGCGTCAGGCTGCTGTAATCGTAAAACAGTTTGAAATGATCAGCTGATCCAAAATCGCGGGTGGCGCACGGCCGCCCGCACCTTTATTCTGGGCCCAACGCGAAAGGGCCCAGAATGACCGACCTTCCAAATTCCGAACAAGCCGAGTTTTGGTCCGATGGCGGTGGCCTTGATTGGATCACGTTCGACACTCAACTCGACGCCCTGTTTGCTGGTGTAAACGCGGCGTTGCTCGAACAGGTTTCCCCAAAACCGACGGATCAAATCCTTGATATCGGGTGCGGCACAGGCGCCACCACGCGCGATTTTGCCAAACACGCGGACCATGTCCACGGCATCGATATTTCCACCACCATGCTCGCCCACGCCCAAAAATCTGCACCCAAAAACACCACGTTCACCCGCGCCGATGCCCAAACCGAACCCCTAACTACCGCCCACTACGACCACCTGACCTCTCGCTTTGGGGTTATGTTCTTTGAAAGCCCGGCAGTCGCCTTCACAAATTTGCGCAGCGCCCTCAAACCCACTGGCCGCCTTACCATGGCCTGCTGGGCCCCGTTCAAACAGAACCCATGGTTCACCATCCCCCGCTTTATCGCGACGGACCTGCTTGGCTCTCCTCCCTCCCACGACCCTTATGCGCCCGGTCCATTTTCTTTTGCAGATACCAAGCATACGATAGATATTCTTTCGGAGGCTGGGTTCACGGACCCGCAGGTCCAAACCCTCGACATTCCCCTGTCCATAGAGGGTGACGCCAAAACTGCCGCCAACCTTTCTGCCTATATCGGCCCTGCTGACAGCGTGATCCGCGCCCAAGGTGGCACGGCATCAGACAAAGCCAAGATCATTGCAGCCACCGAACAAAAACTCCGCGATTTCGAGG
>CALLAV010000328.1 GCA_938001995.1 uncultured Amylibacter sp.
TGCTCGCGCATCCATTCACCACCGTAGTCATTGCCCCCAATCCAGCGGAAATTGTCTTTGCCCAAACGGAACACGGTGCCGTCGTCGATCATGCCGCCATGCTCGTAACACATCGCTGTGTAAACAACGCCGCCCACCGCCAATGTCTTCATGTTACGGGTGAAAATATACTGGCACAGCGCTTCTGCGTCTGGTCCTGTAACCTCGAACTTGCGCAGCGGCGATAGGTCCATCATCACAACGCCTTGGCGGCAAGCGTGATATTCTTCGATCGGTCCTGCTTCGGCAAAACAATTGGCCAGCCAAAAGCCGTTGTATTCAACAAAATTACGAGTGTGCTGGGCGAATTTATCGTGGAACCCTGTTTGTTTGGTCATTTTAGCTTCCGAATCTGGTGTAGGGCGGTACGCGACCGAGCGTTGAAATGTTTCTTTGCCGCTGTAGGTGCGGATGTGGATATCTGTGGGATTCCAACCGTTTGCAGCGGTTGTATCATCTGGACAGGCGGAGCTGACACACACGAGATCTGTCAAGGCGCGCAGCAACACGTAGTCACCTGGCATAGACCAAGGCTCATCCGCATACATAACGCCATGATCATCAAGGCCCGTGTTAAAGAAGAAGTTGATCGCCATCCAACCCGGGCGACCAGACACACCATATTTGTCGAGCGCATGATTGAAATTGTCCGAGCAATTTACATGGCCAGGATAGCCAATGTCGTCGTAGTATTTCGCCGAACACGCTAGCGCAAACGCATCGTGACGCCCGCAGGTGTCTTGGACCACCTCAACGAGGGGCAGCATTTCTTGGTCATAATATTTGGCGTGCAATCCAGGCATTGGATAGGCATGGCCCATCAATGTACGCGTGGTTGTTACGTCCAACGCGTGTTCAATGCCTTTGTCTAACTTGCGCGCACTAAAGCATTCAAAGTCCGTGCATTGGCGACCGTCAACATCGATGATTTGAATATAGTCACCTGCTTTCACAAAGTAACTTTCGGCCGTTTGTGTGTGAATGCGTATATCTTGTGTTGGGTCGGCCAGCGGATCTGGCAATTCAAACCGAGCCGCTGATTTAAGCGTCGCGCGCTTCACCATAACGGTTAGCGGCGTCGCCGTATTTTGCAGTTCAAAATCCATGCCACTGGAAGGTGTAGCGATAATCACCGAACCATCGCGCTGAACAGACAGCACCCGTTCCGATTTCGGTCGCGTTTGTGCATCAAACAAACAAATGGCTTTGGCCGAAGAAAGATCGATGTTCCTTGCGTCCAATCCCATTCGAAAACCACGCAAGGATTGATCATTGCTCAACAAAAGATCGCGCAGCCCCGTCGGCTCTGCATTTGACCCTTCCCCAAGTATTTGCGTATCCGAAACACCCTTCGCATCAACGGCGACAACTTCGCAGACTTGTCCGCCTTCGTCGTTAATGATCGTGATTTGATCGTTTGCAAAGACAGGCAATAAGATTGCGCCTGCACCTTCAACCACATACCGCTCCGTTCCCTGAGGCAGCGAGAATTGCGTCGGCATAATTATTTTACTAGGTTTAGGCGGGCCAGGCTGAACCTTGGGGTAAAGACTATCCAGCATTGTTAACGTTTCGGGTCAATGTTGAATTCCTTTGTTGCATGAGTGGAATAATTATTTATCCTCAAGAATATCACCTTGCCACCACAAAGCAAGTGAGTCTCGCAATCCTCGTTTGATTCCTGATAGGAATTGCGTGGATCAAACAAGGGTGTTTTCCATGGCCTCACTTATGATCGGGCTTATCGCAGCTTTGTTTTGGGGACTGCACGATATTTTCGTGAGGTATGTGACGCAATCCACAGGCGTCCTCCCTGCGTTAACAACAGTCCTCGTTACAGGGTGCCTTGTCTTGGCCGCACCCAGTTTAGTTTGGGGAGATTGGTCCAATCTTACACAAAAAAGCGGTCTGTTCAGTGTACTGAGTGGCCTTGTCTATGTGTTGGGGTGCATCGGGCTGTACAAAGCCTTTGCCATTGGTCCGGTTCGGCTTGTTGCGCCTATTGTGGGGGCATATCCAATCCTGTCCATCGCTTGGGCAGGGATTTCTGGTCAACCGGTTTCATGGGATCAATGGCTTGCCGTTCTCTTTGTTGTTGCGGGCGTTGCGATTGTTGGATCTTTGTCACCTGACGGGAACACCGAACCAAATAGCGCCAAAGCAATCGGCTGGGCTATACTTGGTGGTTCTGGCTTTGCGATCGCCTTTGCTCTTGGTCACATCGCGGTGCAAGCAGGAGACGAGCTTTCATCCTTGATGGTCACACGTCTTACTGCGGCAGCCTTTGTTACCGTTATATTGCTCTGTGCTAAAAACCAAAAAGCACCGACAAAAGGCACTTGGCCCCTATTGGGGGCGATGGCGCTGCTTGATACCTTGGCGCTTAGTATCGTGATCAGCGCAGGGAGTTTACAGAACCCTGAATATGCGGCTGTCGCAGCATCCTTGTTCGGTTTGATCACGGTTTTCCTAGCATGGGTATTCTTAAAGGAACGCATGTCAATCGGCCAATGGGGCGGCGTTGTCATTGCATTCAGCGCAATTGCTTATCTCGCAATTTGAGATTTCTGGCTCTTCGTATTCGAATAATTGAAACGGGGACCGCCGCTCACGTGACGAGTTTATTTTTTATGTCGGCAACAATGTCTGCGATGGAGCCTGATATATCGACCACAAAACCATGTTCGTCTTTTTCCAAAGGTTCCAGCGCGGAAAACTGACTTTCAAGCAAAGAACGCGGCATGAAGTGATTTATTCGGGACGCCATTCGGTTCGCGATAACATCCTTTGCAGCAGATAGATGGATGAACCCCACCTCTTCGCCTGCGGTTTGAGAAATGAGGTCTCGGTATTTTCGTTTGAGTGCAGAACACCCAATTGCAACGGGTCCGCGTGCATCAGCCAGCGCTTGCCCCACCAAGACAAGCCAAGGTTCCCGATCTGCATCTTCTAGCGGAATCCCTTCTGACATTTTTTGAATGTTCTGGGGTGGATGAAGATCGTCACCGTCAATAAATGCCAGCAAACCAGACTCCGCAAGGGCGAGCCCGACCGAAGTTTTCCCACAGCCAGCCACGCCCATAATTATAAAACACCGTATCAAAGCGAGGCCGTAATGCCGCCATCCACATAGAGCGTATGGCCGTTAACAAAGCTGGACGCCTTGGAAGACAAAAACACCGCAGCCCCAACCAGTTCTTCTACTTGGCCCCATCGCCCAGCAGGTGTGCGCTTTTCCAACCATGCGCTAAAATCTGCATCACTCACGAGGGCCGCATTTAAAGGCGTGTCAAAGTATCCAGGCGCAATGGCATTGGCCTGAATGCCAAATTGCGCCCAATCGGTTGCCATACCCTTCGTAAGGTTGGTCACAGCTCCTTTGGTCGCCGTGTAAGGGGCAATCCCGGGGCGGGCCAAAGCGCTCTGTACGCTGGCAATGTTAATGATCTTGCCCTGCCCACGTTCAATCATGTGACGCGCACAGGCTTGGCCTACATGGAACACACTGGCGACATTGGTTTGCAAAAGAGCTTCAAAGCGATCCGCGGGAAAATCTTGCAATGGCGTGCGGTGCTGCATGCCAGCATTGTTGATCAGA
>CALLAV010000329.1 GCA_938001995.1 uncultured Amylibacter sp.
ATGCGCACCATTCGTGGCAACCAGATTGGCATGATCTTTCAGGAACCAATGACCTCCCTGAACCCTGTGTTTACGGTTGGTCGTCAGTTGACCGAAGGCCTACGGGTACACAAGAACCTCAACAAAAAAGACGCCGAGGAACGTGCGTTAGAGTTGTTGCGCCGTGTGCGTATTCCTGAACCCGAACGCCGTTTGTCACAATATCCTCACGAGCTTTCTGGTGGTATGCGCCAACGGGTTATGATCGCCATGGCCCTAGCCTGCGAGCCGCGTTTGCTGATCGCGGATGAACCAACAACCGCGCTTGATGTAACGATTCAGGCGGAAATCCTGTCGCTCATCAACCGCCTTAAAAACGAAACGGGTACAGCGGTAATGTTCATCACCCACGATATGGCGGTGGTCGCACAAATGGCGGATCGCGTGGTCGTGATGTATCGCGGCAATCTGGTGGAACAGGGGCCTGTCACCGAAATATTTGAGAACCCGAAAGAGGATTATACCCGCGCCCTTTTGGCCGCTGTGCCAAAACTCGGCGAGATGACGGGCAAAGAATATCCTGAACCTATGGCCATCATGGGCGAAGCCGCAACGCAGAACCCGCAACCGATCATTCCAGGCACAGAGACGCTGATCGAGGTGAAAAACCTCATTACGCGCTACCCCGTCAAAGGCGGCATGATGCGGCGCACGGTCGCCAACGTGCATGCGGTTGAAGACGTGTCCTTCACCATCAAACGGGGCGAAACCCTGTCGTTGGTCGGGGAATCTGGCTGTGGGAAATCGTCGGCAGGCCGGTCTGTTCTGCGTCTAGAAGAGCCCATGTCTGGCGAAGTCATCATAAACGGCGTCGATATCCTTGGCATGTCCAAAAAGGAGCTGCATAACGCGCGCCGCAACATGCAGATGATCTTCCAAGACCCGTTTGCCTCGCTTAACCCAACCCGTAAGGTGGTGGATCAGGTGATCGAGCCTATGGTCAATTATGGCATCGGCAAAGGGTCCGAGCTGCGTGACCGCGCCAAGGAGCTGTTCAACCGTTGTGGCCTGCCTGATGCCTTTCTTGATCGTTACCCACACGAGTTTTCAGGCGGCCAACGCCAGCGTGTGGCCATCGCCCGTGCGCTGGCGTTAAACCCGAAACTGATCGTGGCGGATGAAGCGGTATCTGCGCTAGACGTGTCCGTGCAAGCGCAGGTGTTGAACCTGATGATGGAACTGCAATCAGAACTGGATCTGAGCTATCTGTTTATCAGCCACGACATGGCCGTCGTGGAACGTGTGTCCCACCAAGTGGCGGTGATGTATCTGGGGCGGATCGTGGAAATCGGCCCGCGTGCGTCCATCTTTGAAAACCCGCAACACGACTACACGCGCACATTGCTGTCTGCTGTTCCGCGTCCCGATCCACGTAACAAACAGATCGACAAAGAGCTGAACTTCAAACCGATTCCGAGCCCGATCCATCCCGTCACATATGACCCCAAACCTTCGCGGTATCGCGAAGTGTCACCAGGCCACCGTGTGCTGGAACCGTTTGAATAAACCTTGCACGAAAATGCGACGGAGGCGCGGGCCAATTGTACCAATTACGCAACTCACAAACTCAGGCCAGC
Organism: uncultured Amylibacter sp.; assembly: GCA_938001995.1. GTDB lineage: Bacteria > Pseudomonadota > Alphaproteobacteria > Rhodobacterales > Rhodobacteraceae > Amylibacter. The sequence continues at coordinate 1,617 of CALLAV010000329.1, forward strand.
GCCTCCCCTTACTACGTCGCCATAGAAGGTGTCTTTTCAAAACACATATTTACCCTTAGAAACAATGTTGTTTACGTGAACGGTAAGTATCGCTTCGCGAAATGCACGAAGACATTGGCGTAAACGTCAACGCTGCTACCAAGGGTAGTTTCAATAATAACCATGGGTTAAAGTTTGGTGTGTACAGTTCTAAACGGATTGATATGAACCACGCATCCCCCGTCAGAAGACACCGCACAGTGCAAATCGAATACTATGACACTTGACGCTTCCTCAGACAGTGATCTGCAAAAAGACAGTGGTATCCAGCAATCGTTTTGGGCTGAATTTTGGGCTGAATATGTCCGTCGCATGGTTCATCCTGTCACCATTGTTGCCTGCGTGTCGTCATCGATCTTTTTCGCCTTCATTGGCCCCTACAACACTTATAACAGTGAAACGCTATTGTTCCGACTGTCCTTTTGGTCAGGCGTCGTTGTGTCCTCTTGTGTGTTGGCAGTATTTTTTGGGGTCTGGGCCAACATAAAGTTCCAACACAAACCGTTTTGGTACCATTCAGCCATTGGCGGCAGCCTGTTCTCGATTGTCTATTTCTTTTTGATGTGGCGCACTTTGAACTATCTGTTCACAGACCAAGGAATTCCCCACCCCGTAGAACTGTTTGTCGTGATCGTTTCGATCAGCGCATTGGTTTACGTTTGCATGTGGTTCTTCTCGGCAATGGTGGACAAACGCGCCTCTGAAATCTCGGGCATTCACGATTTGCCCCCCGCGCCTGCAAATGCGCAAGGGGTCCTGCCAAAAACGCGCAAAGTCGCCCTACACCGCGTGCTCAAAGAATTCCGCATTCGTCTGCTTGATCCGATCAACGTCGTTTTTTGCGTCTTCAGTGCGCTGTTGTTTGCCTTTGTCGCCCTGTTTGGCACATTCGAAGACGACAGTTTTGCAATGCGTTTTGCGTCTTGGTCCCTGCTTGTCTGGACCACCAGCTTCATCACTTTGTTGTTCGCCGTTTGGGCAAACTTGCGGTATGCCACGCGCCCCTTCTGGTTTCACTCCAACATTGGCAGCACGGTTTTTTCGGTCATCTACCTGTCTTTGATCTGGATCGCCCTGCGTGCGATTTTCCCCCCCACGTCTGCACCCAGCTACGCAGGATTTTACGCGGGTACGGTCGGCGTTGCCTCTATTGTTTATGTCGGCTTGTGGTACTTTGCCTATCTGATTGAGGAGCACATCCTCCATCGTCAGCAAACTGAGGTTATGTCACCACCCATTGCTGCGCCCTTTGTTCCGTTTGCCCACACACAAATAGAAGAGCCCTGCCCGATTGACGCATTCCTTCAACGGTTGGGTCCAGATGCGGGCACGCGGCTGATCCGCCTTGCCATGTCCGATCACTATATCGAAGCCTATACCGACAGCGGTATGCACCTGTTGTATATGCGATTTGCGGATGCCATGGCAGAGCTGACCTCGGTAAAGGGAACACAGGTGCATCGTTCTCATTGGGTGAAGCTGGATGAAATTGAAGCCGTGCAAAAAGACGGCTCAAAAATTGCATTGCTGATGTCAGATGGCGGGACGGTTCCCATCTCTCGAAGCCGCAAAAAAGAGCTGCAAGTGCAAGGCGTTATTTAAACTTCTTGCCGTGGATATCTTTCACAGCTTTCAGGCTTTCCTTCAGCTCTTTTTCCATATCTTCAAGCTCGGCATCACCAACACCAAGAACCTCTCGGTTCTGAATTTCAAGGATTTTTTGCGTCAGCAACCCCTCTAACAGACTGTGTTCACGCGGCGCAACGGCCTCTGCATCCCAATGGGCTTTGATCTGTCCCGACAGCAATGCGTGCCAATAAATTCGCAAAATCGAGTTCATACGCGCTTGATACCCTGGCCCCAATTTTTGGAACCATTTCACCATGTCTTCATCCAACTCTAGGGTCAGTTCAACCTGTTCGGGGATTGCAGGGTGCATTAGTGGAATGTCGTTCCAGATGGCAGGCAAAGAGCCAGAAAGCCAGTCTTGGTAAAATCCTTGTTGCAAGTTCTTAAGTTCAGAAACCATATTCGCTTGCGCGGTTTCCTGTGCCTTCGTAACCATTTTAACCTCAAAGTCGTTCGTTCAATGCAATGAAGCCTACGCAACAACGGTTAACGCGGCCTTTGAACAGCGTGCGCACTGCGAAATCTTGCCCTTGGCGCAAACCTTATCTATACGCGGCGTATGTTAGATCGCGCCTCAAATCAGCCCGTGTTGCCGCCGGAAATCGACCGCCGCCGCACCTTCGCTATTATCTCTCATCCAGATGCGGGTAAAACCACGCTGACCGAGAAGTTCCTCCTGTATGGGGGTGCGATTCAAATGGCGGGCCAAGTGCGGGCCAAAGGCGAAGCGCGCCGCACGCGATCCGACTTTATGCAGATGGAAAAGGACCGTGGCATTTCGGTTTCCGCTTCTGCTATGTCGTTTGAATTCAAAGAGTTCTGGTTCAATTTGGTGGATACGCCCGGTCACTCCGATTTTTCCGAAGACACCTATCGCACGCTGACGGCCGTAGACGCGGCGATCATGGTGATCGATGGTGCAAAAGGCGTAGAAAGCCAGACGCGCAAGCTGTTCGAAGTGTGCCGCCTGCGTGACATGCCGATTCTGACCTTCTGTAACAAAATGGACCGCGAAAGCCGCGACACATTTGATATCATTGACGAAATCCAAGAAAACCTTGCGATTGATGTGACCCCAGCCAGCTGGCCTATCGGCGTTGGTCGGGAGTTCATGGGCTGTTATGATATGCTCAACGACCGTTTGGAATTGATGGATCGCGGGGACAGGAATGTGGTCGCTGAATCCATCGCAATCAACGGGCTCGACGATCCGAAATTGGCCGAACACGTGCCCGCCGAACTGCTGGAAAAGCTGCTTGAAGAGGTCGAAATGGCCCGCGAATTGCTGCCCGCATTGGATCACCAAGCTTTTCTTGATGGGACCATGACGCCCATCTGGTTCGGCTCTGCGATTAACTCTTTCGGTGTCCAAGAATTGATGGATGGCATCGCACAATACGGTCCAAAACCACAGGTGCGCCCTGCGGGGGATCGCCAAGTGTCCCCTGACGAGAAAAAAGTTTCTGGCTTTGTTTTCAAGGTGCAAGCCAACATGGATCCCAAGCACCGCGACCGCATTGCCTTTGTGCGCCTGTGTTCAGGGCATTTTAAACGCGGCATGAAACTGACCCATGTGCGCACGAAAAAACCGATGGCGATTGCCTCTCCTATGCTGTTCCTCGCATCTGATCGCGAACTGGCAGAAGAGGCTTGGGCAGGTGACATCATCGGCATCCCAAACCACGGCCAATTGCGCATCGGTGACGCGCTGACCGAAGGTGAAGCCTTACGCTTTGCAGGTATCCCGTCCTTTGCGCCCGAACTGTTGCAATCCGTGCGCGCAACCGACCCGATGAAGGCCAAACACCTGGACAAAGCGCTAACGCAATTTGCCGAAGAAGGGGCTGCCAAGCTGTTTAAACCCATGATCGGCGCGGGCTGGATTGTTGGCGTTGTCGGTGCGTTGCAATTCGAAGTGCTCGCTTCGCGCATTGAACTTGAATACGGTATCCCCGTTCGGTTTGAAGCCACGCAATTTACCTCTGCCCGTTGGCTGTCGGGTCCACAAGATAAGGTTGATGCCTTTGTGAACACGAACAAAGGCCACATGGCCGAGGATCACGACGGCTATCCCGTCTATATGACACGGTTACAATGGGATATTGATCGGGTTGAGCGGGATTTCCCCGAACTGACGCTCGATGCAACGCGCGATGTGCAAATCTAGGCCTGTGGGGGACTACTTTGTCTCCCACCCCACCACTTCACCGTTTTCCAGATAGACCCGCGTGCCAAAACGATTCTTGCCCTTTTGGTCGTATTTCAATTCACGCTTGGTCTTCGTCTTTAGAACGGTCTCGTCCATATCCGCTGGCGTTCCCCACACATCCAGCACCATGTCCAGCGACATGCCCCGCGCGATCTGGCCTGCCATCATCGTGTCAACTAACGTGGCGTCACCGTAACGACGCATCCATACCGCGCGACGCACGCGCGACAATCCAACGCGCACCATCACGATCAAAACACCCAGCACCACAAGGCCAGCCAACGCGTAATACAGATATTCCAAGACACCATCCCCTTGTTTCCATTGGACATAACCCGCACCACTGGGTTTTTAAAGGTTTGTTCGGCCCTGATTGTTTCTGAACACGCAACAATTGTACGAAATCCGCTCAATTCCCTTATAAATAAGGGCAGTTGATTGACACCCGCCCAAAACTCGCTATGTGAAGTGACAGATGAACGAGCCCGATACGGGGCTCCGGCCGCGCTTACACTGCGGCATATTTTTTAACGCCGCAACAAACGGACACTAATGACAAAATTTACTGATCTGGACCTGGACCCAAAGGTCCTTAAGGCCATTGGCGAAGCTGGCTATGAAAGCCCGACGCCTATCCAAGCCGCTGCTATTCCTCACGCTCTTGCTGGTCGTGACGTTCTGGGCATTGCCCAAACAGGCACAGGCAAAACCGCCAGCTTTACGCTGCCGATGATTACCAAACTTGCCAAAGGTCGTGCGCGCGCGCGGATGCCACGTTCGCTCGTGCTCTGCCCAACACGGGAATTGGCCGCCCAAGTCGCCGAAAACTTTGAGGTGTATGCTAAACACTGCAAGCTGACGATGGCCCTGCTGATTGGCGGCGTGAGTTTCAAGGAACAAGACAAGCTGATCGACCGTGGTGTTGACGTTTTGATTGCAACACCAGGCCGTCTGCTCGACCATTTCGAACGTGGTAAACTGATGCTGACAGGTGTGCAGATCATGGTGGTGGACGAAGCCGACCGCATGCTCGACATGGGGTTCATCCCTGACATTGAACGCATCTTCAAACTGACGCCGTTTACGCGCCAAACGCTGTTCTTCTCGGCCACAATGGCGCCAGAGATTACGCGGATCACGCAGGAATTCCTGCAAAACCCGGAACGTGTTGAAGTGGCCCGCCAAGCAACCACAGGTGAGAACATCACCCAGAAGGTTTGCATCTTTAAGGCGTCGCATCGCAGCAAAGAAGGCAAAGAAAAACGCGCCCTACTCCGCGATATTCTGATCCAAGAAGGCGAAACGCTCGACAACGGCATTATCTTTTGCAACCGCAAATCCGAAGTCGATATCGTTATGAAATCGTTGAAGAAACACGGCTTTGATGCGGGTGCTATTCACGGTGATCTGGATCAAAGCACGCGGACAAAAACGCTTGATGCGTTCCGCGGTGGCACGCTGAAAATCCTTGTGGCTTCTGATGTGGCCGCCCGTGGTTTGGACGTACCTGCGGTAAGCCACGTGATCAACTTTGATGTGCCGATCCATTCCGAAGACTATGTGCATCGCATCGGTCGGACGGGCCGCGCGGGTCGCGATGGTAAAGCCATCACGCTTGTGCTTCCCTTTGAGCAAAAGTACCTCACCAGTATTGAAGAGCTGGTTGAAAAGCAGATTGATCGTATGGATCCACCGGGTGGAACCAAAGCCGCTGAACCAGAGGCGAAAGACGAAAAATCCGAGAAGCCGAAACGCGAACGCGCACCGCGCAAAGAGCGTGAGCCAAAGGCGGATAAGCCTGCAAAAGACGCACCCAGTGACAGCTCCGAAAAGAAAGAGCCGTCAAACAAGGGCAATCAACGTGGCGGCAATCGCGGTAGCGGGAATAAAACTGTCGGCATGGGCGATCATGTGCCTGCCTTCATGATGCGCAGCTTTGAAATCAAACGCGCCACAACGCGGAGCACGAAAAAAGACGACGAAGCCGCGGAAACTGAACAAGATGAGACAGACGCGGCGGAACCGTCAGGGACCGCAAGCGACGAAACAGCAGCATAAGAAAAGGGGCCACGCGGCCCCTTTTTTAATTTACAGGATATAGTCGATACTTAATCGACCAGCCTGTTGATCAAGACCTTGGTCACAGGCTTTTTGCCGACCAAATCTTTACAAACCCGCGATACGGTGCGGCTGACCAGCTTTTCCACTTCGTCGTCGTTTGACAGTGTGTTTTTCTTCGCGCTCAACAACTCTTCGTCGATGCTACGTTCCAGCGCTTCTTGCAGGTCTTGTTCCATCGCACGGGTGTCTGGCAGGCCAAGGACTTCGGCCCAGCTTTCGCCGATTAACGCGTTGTCTTCAAACAGCAAACTGACCACGACTGCCCCGCGAATGGCCATACGCATGCGTTCTAGAACCACACCGTCATAGGCCCCTATCAACTGTTTCCCGTCCAGATAAATACGGCCCGTTTCGATGTTGCCAACGATCTGAGGCAAATCCCCAGTCAAGTCCACAATTGCGCCGTTGGCAGCGATCACAGACGGGATTTGCCGCTCTGCCGCCAAATCCGCATGGGCGCGCAAATGGCGATGTTCGCCGTGCATCGGGATCAGCATCTTTGGCTTAAAGATGCCATGGATTTCCGCCAAATCCGGGCGGTTTGCATGGCCCGATACGTGGTAATGGCCTGACTGATCGTCCACCACTTTGACACCCATTTCACTGAATGCGTTCACGATGCGACCAACGCCCACTTCGTTGCCTGGAATTGTTTTGCTGGAAAACAGGAACGTATCCCCTTCGCGCAAGGACAGGCCCAGGTATTTGCCGTTTGACAATTGCGCAGATGCAGCGCGGCGTTCGCCTTGGCTGCCTGTGACCAACAACATCAGATTTTCGCGCGGAATGTCGTGAGCGTCTTCTACGTCAATGGTTGGTGGGAAATCATCGATCAGCCCTGCAAAGTTCGCATAGCCCAACATCTTTTTCATCGCGCGGCCCAGCACCACAACGGAACGGCCCGAATCCACACCCGCCTGTGCGAGCGTTTTCAGCCGCGCCACATTGGACGCAAAGGTCGTCGCCACGACCATGCCCGTCGCGTCTTTCATCATCTGCGTGATATGCGGACCAAGGCCCGATTCAGATTTACCAGCGTTGGGCGAAAACACGTTTGTGCTGTCACAGACCAAAGCCTGCACACCGCCTTTTGCGATCTCGTGATAAAGTGCAGGGTTATAGGCCTCGCCCACGATCGGATCGGGATCCAGTTTGAAATCCCCCGTATGCACCACGCGTCCCGCAGGGCTGTCGATCACAAGGCCCGAGGCTTCTGGAATGGAATGTGAAACAGGCATAAAGCCCACCTTGAAATCACCCAATGTGACTTGCTCCGGCCACGCGTCCATAACTTCGACACGGTCAATGTCTTGGCCATGCTCTTCCATCTTCGCACGCGCCACTGCACCCGTGAATTTTCGACAGAAAATCGGAACACCCAGACGGCCATACAAATGACCCAGCGCCCCTATGTGATCTTCATGGGCGTGGGTGATGAAAATCCCGTCCAACCGATCCAAACGCGCCTCGATAAAGGCGGTGTCGGGCATGATCAGATCGACACCAGGCGTGCCGTCCATCGATGGAAAGGTTACGCCAACGTCCACCAGAATGAACCGCTCTTTTTCAGGCGCACCATAGCCGTAAAGGTACATGTTCATGCCGATCTCGCCTGCCCCGCCAAGGGGAAGGAAGATTAACCGTTTGGATTTGCTCATTTATTCGCCTCGATTTTTATCTGCAATCAGGACCAGCCCGTGCAATGTTAGGTCCCCGTCGATCCCATCAAACAGATCCGTGCCACGTTCAAACAGGCCTGCAAGCCCGCCCGTGCCGATCACTTTCATGGGTCTTGGGTGTTCTTCTCGTATCTTTTTGCAGACGCCTTCAATTAGGCCGATATACCCCCAGAACACACCTGCCTGCATACACACAAGCGTATTCGTACCAATCACTTTGTCTGGCATGGACACGTCAATATGCGGCAGCGCGGCGGCGGCATCGTGCAGTGCTTTGATCGACAGGTTCACACCGGGGGAAATCACCCCACCGATATAAGCACCATCCTGATCCACCACATCAAATGTGGTGGCCGTGCCAAAATCCACAACGACCAAATCGCCCCCATACCGATCATAGGCTCCGACCGTGTTGACCAATCGATCTGCGCCCACCAGCGTGCCCTCATCTACGCGCACTGGCACGCCCAATTCGGTTTCAGGTTTACCCACAACCACAGGGCGGCATCCGAAATATTTGTCGCTAAGAACGCGCAGGTTAAACACCACTTGAGGCACAACAGATGAAATCACAACGCGGTCAATGCGGCTTTGGATATCGTTCAATTGCATGAGGTTGCGCAGCCAGACGTAGTACTGATCCGCCGTGCGCGCGTGTTCCGTAGCACAGCGCCATTCAGCTATGATCGCCGTGCCGTCATGAATGGCAAAAACGGTGTTTGTGTTTCCAACGTCGATGGCGAGAAGCATCTGAAGTTCAGTCCTTAGAACGATATGTCAGCGGCGGTGATCACGTGCTGACCATCCGCTGCTTGTAATATAAGTGCGCCCGTTTCGTCCACTGTCTTGAACGTGCCTGTCAGGCTGGTCTGGGCCATGCGTGCGGTGATTACGTTGCCGATGTTCGCGGCCTTCGCGAGCCACGCCGTGCGGATCGGGGCAAAGCCATAAGTGCGCAGTTGCGTTTCCCAATGGGCAAAACGTGGCGCAAGCGTATCGAGGAAGGCTTCGGGCGTTACCTTCACCCCCATGTCCTGCGCTAGGGATTTTGGCGCTGTAGAGCCCTCTTCCAGCTTTGCCGCTGCGGGCATATTCGCTAAGTTCACACCAATCCCGATGATCAGTGCGGGGTTTCCATGCCCTTCATTCAGCGTTTCAAGCAGAATGCCTGCGAGCTTTCCACCGCGCAGCAGCACATCATTGGGCCACTTCAAAGTGAAGGCATCATCACGCCCTGTCAGCGCCACCAAAGTATCATAGAGCGCAAGCGCGGCCACAAAACTGCGCAGCGCCATTTGATCGGGCGTTGTGTCTGGGCGGATCAGCAAGGAGCCCGCAAAATTTCCATGCTGGCTGTCCCATGCGCGGCCCCGTCGCCCTGTGCCCGCGGTTTGTTCATGAGACAAAAACCAAGCAGCCCCCGCAATTGCAGGGGCTTGCCGACGTGCCTCTGCCATCGTGGAATCGATGGTGTCAAAGACGAAACGCTGTGTGCCCTCGGGCCAATCTTGCATTATTGCAGCAAGGATGCGGCGGCCATTGCAGCGTAACCTTCAAGGCCAAACAGATTGACGATACCGAACAACATCACCGCAGCAGAGCCCATAAGCGCCACATAATGCAGTGTCGGCATACGCCCGTCGATGCCTTCAGCATCATCGCCAAACCAGATGTAATAGATGATCCGCAGGTAATAGAACGCGCCAATCACAGATGCGATCACACCTGCAATGGCCAACCACGCCATACCCGCCTCGACTGCGGCTTGCAGCACAAACAGTTTGCCCACAAAACCAACGAGCGGCGGAATACCCGCAAGCGAGAACAAGAGCACCGTCAAAGCCGTGGCCCGACCGAGCGACTGTTTTGAATACATGCCAAGGCTGCGAATGTCTGTCACTGCACGACCGTCTTTTTCCATGTTCAGAATAAACGCGAATGTACCGATGTTCATCACCACATAGATCGACAGATAAATCAGCAGCGCCTTAACGCCTTGTTCTGTACCAGCCGCCAACCCCATCAGCGCAAAGCCCATGTGTGCGATGGAAGAATACGCCATCAGTCGTTTGATATTGGTCTGCCCGATCGCCGCAACTGCGCCCAAGAACATGGACACCAGCGAGAGGAAGGCCACGATCTGAGTCCAATCCGCCTGCGCGCCACCGAATGCGTCAAACATGACACGGGCGAACAGGCCACCTGCAGCCACTTTAGGCGCCGTTGCAAAGAACGCGGTTACCGGTGTTGGGGAGCCTTCATACACATCAGGCGTCCACATGTGGAACGGTGCGGCAGAGATTTTGAACGCCATACCAACGCACAAGAACACCAGGCCAAAGATCATGCCGAGTTCCAGACCGCCCTCTTTCAAGGTCGATGCAATACCCGCAAAGTTTGTTGTGCCTGTGTAGCCATAAACAAACGACGCCCCATACAGCAACATGCCCGAAGATAGCGCACCAAGGACAAAGTACTTCAGACCCGCCTCAGTAGATTTCAGGCTGTCACGGCGGAAGGCGGCGATGACGTAAAGTGCCAGGGATTGCAGCTCCAGCCCCATATACAGTGCCATCAAGTCACCCGCAGAGACCATCATCATCATGCCAACAGTCGCCAGCGCGATCAGGATGGGGTATTCGAATTTGAACATGTCATTGCGGCGCAGATAATCCTGGCTCAGCAACAGCATAATGGCGCTGGCAAACAGCATCAGAACCTTCGCGAACCGTGAAAATCCGTCGTCGATGAACGCGCCGTTAAACGCGCTGCGGTTTTCCATCGGGGAAAACGCGATCCACAGGGCAAGCGCGACCATTGTGCCAGCCGTCGCCCACGTGACCACAGGCGCGGTGTCGTCCTTCTTGGTGTAAACGGCAAACATCAGCGCCGCCATGGAGAACACAGCCAGCAGGATCTCTGGCAGAACGATGTTTATGTCGCTGGAAATCATGTCTTCCCGCTCCGTTAGTGGCTGGCCTTGGAAACTGCGGCAGTCACAGTTTCAGGCGTTGCAGATTGGACGTGTTCGACAAGCGCACCCACGGATGGGCCAATCAGGTCGAGCACAAGTGCCGGGTAAATCCCGAGCAGCAATGTCATGATAATCAGCGGCGCCATCATTAGGCGCTCACGGCGATCCATGTCGGTAATGGTTTTAAGGCTCTCTTTGATCAGGTCGCCAAAGACAACCCGACGGTACAGCCACAAAGCATAGGCCGCTGACAAGATCACACCTGTTGTGGCCCCAAAGGCGATCCACGTGTTCGCTTTAAAGGCCGCCGTCAATGTCAGGAATTCCCCAACAAAACCCGAGGTCCCTGGCAAACCGACGTTCGCCATTGTGAACAACATGAACACCAGCGCAAAGGCTGGCATACGCACCACAAGACCACCGTAAGCATCGATCTGGCGGGTGTGCAT